>CALHDG010000253.1 GCA_938023075.1 uncultured Chitinophagales bacterium | reverse complement strand
ACCGGGCATTGAGCTTTTAAGTTAAAAGTAACGCCGCTTAACAAAAGTAAGATAATAGTAATGGGTAAGGATAGTTTAATATTTGTAAAATAATTCATAATTGTTTTTTATATGTTTTGTTAAATTAGTTAGTTCCCGTTTCAATATTAATTATAAAACTTGCTGTTTTATTATTTGTAAAATGAAATAGCGATACTGCTACAAGCAACAAATAGGTTAAAAATTTCATTCTATTAATTTAAATATTAACATTGGATGTTTATTTACTATAAATAAAGACTTGTAAGTAATGTGAAAAGGTTGGTTGTAGCTTTCAAAAATTAAAGGTAATTTAAAATAACCATATTTGTAGTAACACTTTTCAATACTTGTAACTGATTTTTGTTCGATAAAAGCAACAAAATGAATATAATTATTTAATTATCAGACCGTAATAGAAAAATTGAATACTCGATTTGTCTAAATTCTAAACAGAAAATTATTTGAACAAAGTGGAATATTGAAAAAATAATTTCATAAATAAGTACTTTAGTTACGGATGAACACTTGACACTTGTTCTTTTTTCAGCACTGCTTCCTTTCAAAAGCTACATCAAATCGCTTTATCCTCTGGTAAACTCAAAATTAAAGGTGGTTTTTATTAGCATTTCAACAGTTATTAATCCGTTAATTGTGCATCTCGTATATAAGGACTTAGATAAGTGAAAACATACCACAACCAAATTATCATGAGTCCGTGCAATACATCATTTTCAGAAAACCAAATATTTTGTTTCCACAATATTTGAGTATATCCACCAACGGTATAAACGGTATAGCAAATGAAGGTAAGTGCCAAAATAGCCCAAGCATATATGTATTTTTCAACTACTTTATTTTTTTCTTTAAGATAATACACCGTGTGCAATATTATGATAAACAGATAAGCCGGTAGGGTAAATAAAATCATAGCTTCAAAAGAGAGCAAAAATTGATTTGGTAAAATCGCCCCAACTAGGCAAATTGAAGGATAAAGCATTCCTAAGATTACCGCATAGTAGACACACAAACGTTGTTTCCTTTTACTTAAAAATGAATGAGCAACAGCCAACAACAAAGTTGCTGAAGCCCAAACGGTTAACATGTTGTACGCAATTTCCCACCAACTGGTTAAATGACAATATTCATTTCCTTGGCATTTAATATGATAACCAAACATTTGAAAACTAATACCTGCAAACAGCGCGCCTATTCCTGCCAACAAAAGCGAAACAAACCACCAATATCTAGACTTTTGATTTTGATGCGTTTTATAAAAATGATAAGCCGCATAAAAAGTAAACCATGTTAAAATAAATACTAAAGCACTGGAGGTGGGCTGGCTTATAATACATTTGCCTAACTGCACACACGGCTGCAATACACACCAATCGCTGGTTTTAACAGGTGGCGAATATTGCAGAACTTGATGGTTTTTGCATCCTGCCATACTAAACAAACCTAGCAATATTATCAGCAGATATACATTGTATTTACATATACGAATCAACACAATTTTACTTAGCTAAAAAATACAAGTAATTAGTAGTTAGCGATACTTTTCCTGCGTACCATATTCTAGTTTCAAAATTTCAATATGTTCTTGCAGTTGTTGAGTTTGTGTTTTATTCAATCCATCATAGTAGCCTCTTATTGTACCTTTTTTATCGACCAAAATAATTTTTTGATGAACGCTTAGATTGAGTGCTTTAGCTTCTTGTAAATTAAAAAAAGGATGTTGAATAAATTGCGCATAGGAATTTTCTTGGACTTTAGAAGAGACCGTTACAAAAGCCCATTGACGGTTGTTGGTTTCATGCAATTCTCCAAATTTTTTTATAGCTGCTGGCTGGTCGTTTGATACATCTGTTGTAAAAGAAAGCAATTGTACATCTTCACCTTCTTTAAAATAGTCTTGTACGTTTACTAAATTTCTGACTACTTCTACACAACCATCTATACAAGTGGTGTTAAAAAAGTGAATGATTTTAATTTTATCTTGAAATGCTTGCCGTGAAATTGACTGGTTTAATTGATCGGTGAAATCAAAATCAGGTAATTGAAGAGTATCAGCATTATTAATACCATAATATGGTAAAACGGGTTTGGGTGGCGGACCAGTAAAAGTCATAAATAATAAATACGTGGCAACGATACCTGGAAAAATAAAAAGCAACAATAGAACGGTTCTACTCCTGCTTGCCTTATTTTTGTCTTCGGTCATTTATTTAAAAACTACGGTTGAAATTAAAGGAGATACTGGACAAAATTTATTTCTCTACGCTTCATAAATTTTTCCAGCATGACGTTGGTAAGGCATTATCCCCACAATTTACGTAATGCCAACCAAGCTGAGCCTTCCCACATAAACATAATAACACCGTAAACCAAAAATATTAAGGGAACTAATATGGTTAAGGTTAAGGCGCGCATTTCATAGCGGATGTGCATAAATTCGCCCACAATAAAATAAGCCTTTAACAAACTTAAAATAATCATGAAAGAACTTAAAATAGATTTCGGTAAACTGTGCATTCCAAAAACATCATTGTAATGCATCAGTGCTAAACCAATTTCTACTAAAGTAACTACACCAAGAATGAGGGTTGCTCTCCAAACCGCTCGTTTCTGAGATTTATATTGCTCGTCTGATAAATGATGAGACATAGTTTATGATTTTCTATATTATTTCGATTACTAATTTAAATTATTTTCAAGTTCTAACTTCTGGCTTCTGACCTTTACAAAAGATAAAATACCAAAAATACAAATACCCATACCAAATCAACAAAGTGCCAATACAAACCCACTTTTTCTACCATTTCGTAGTGTCCGCGTTCTTGATAAACGCCACGTAAAGTTTGAATGAATATGATAACATTAATTAATACTCCACTGGCAACGTGTGTACCGTGAAAGCCCGTAATTAAAAAGAACAAATTACCAAAGGCTTTCGGACCTGGCGAAACCGCTTCTTTTACAATATGCCCATTTTCAAATACTGCATTTTTTAAACCGGTTTCAGGATGGAAGGGATTGTAACTCATCGTCATACCTTCGTGCACAATTAAGCCATACCACTCTAAACCCTGGCAAGCCAAAAAAGCGATACCACCAATAATACCCCAAAACATCCATATGGCAACACCTCTTTGGTTCATTCGATGACCTTCTTGCACTGCCCGTACCACAAATACTGAACTTAAGATCAATATAAAAGTCATTAAGGTAACAAAAGCAAGCGGAGTACCGTTTAAGGCTTCTACACCAGGAAAGGCTTGAAAAACATCATTGGCTTGCGACCAACCCTCTGTCCAACCGGCACTTACCCTTAAGGTAGCATAGGTAATTAGTAATGCCCCAAAAGTAAATGCATCTGATAGCAGAAAGTACCACATCATTAATTTACCATAGCTAGCTTCCATGGGGCGTTTACCACCCGACCAACTTGATTTTCCGTCTATAACAGCTGTATTAGCCATTTGTTATTTTATTTGCTTTAGTTAAATTGAAAAAATATAAATAAGTATACCCACAAAATGCCTACAAAGTGCCAGTAAGTGGTCATTAATTTTAAAGAGGTATTTCGTTCGGGGTCTACTTCGTTCATTAATTTTTTAATAGGTCGTTTTAAGCGCCACCACTTAATAGCCAATAAAAAGAACATAGCAATAAGCCCACCAACAATATGGGCAAAGTGTAAACCTGAAATTACATAGACGAACGAACCCGATGGGTTACCATCTAATGCAATGCCTTTATTGGTCAATTCTATCCAACCCTTATATTGTAAAATTAAAAAAGCCAACCCCATTATAAAGGTTAAACTTAAAAAAGTTATTGCTATTTTATCTTTTAATTTTTTATGAAAAACATAAGCCAACTGAATAAACAAACTACTGGCTGCTACCACTAGGGTACTAAAAGTAAAAAACTGTGGTAAACTAAACTCTACCCAGTAACCGGCACCTTTTTTTACAATGTAGGCACTGGTTAAGCCGGCAAAACTCATAATAATACTGCCAATACCCAACCACAAAGCAAATTGCTTCGGATGCACCGGGCTGTTATATTCATATTTATATCCTAAACTTGCCATACTTAAATCCAAAATTTATCGATGATCCAACTAATTTGCATTAAGGGTAAATATAAAAAGGAAGCAAACATCAGCTTTAAGGCTGCTTTGTCTTCACAGGTTTTGTATAAGCGAATGGCAGGCAACACATACAAAATACCGGCAACTACCGACATTAAAATGGTAAGCCTATACCCTACCCCATACATAGTACCAAATATAGCAAGCGGTATTAATACTAAAGCATACACTATGCTTTGAAAAGCAGTTTGTTTATCTTTTCCTTTTTTAGAAGGCAACATTTTAAAACCGGCTTTTACATACTCATCGTGACCTAACCAGCCTATTGCCCAAAAGTGTGGAAACTGCCAGAAAAATTGAACCGCAAATAATAAAATGGGTTCAATGGTAAGGCTTCCGGTAAAGGCAATCCAACCAATTACGGGTGGTAAAGCTCCTGGAATTGCTCCAACAAAAACAGCTATTGGAGAAATTCGTTTTAAAGGTGTATAGATAAATGCGTAAGATATAAGGGAAAGCCCGGCAACAAAAGCCGCCATTATATTAAAGTACAAACCAAATAACCACAAGCCTGCCAATCCGGTTAATCCGGCAGCCAGAATGGCTTCGTTGCTTTTCATTCTACCAGAAGGCAGCGGACGAACTTTGGTGCGCTTCATTAATTTATCGTAATCTACTTCTAACACTTCATTAATAGCATTTGCCGATGAAGTAATTAAAAAGCCACCCAAAATCAACATCAGCAAATCTACCAAAGCAAAAGCCGATCCTGCAGCGAGTACATAACCCACTACTGCCGAAAAAACTACAACGAGGTTTAACTTCAACTTAAACAATTGACAATAATCGTTTATTTTAGCTTGTACAGCACTAAACCAACTATTTTGTATTGCGATTGTATTTTTCAAAGCTATTGATGTTTATGTTCTTTTTTTATACTCTTTTTTCTTCTAATAAAGCCGCATTTTCAGCAGGTTGTTTCTTTAACAAAAACTGGTCTTCTTTACCTTGCGGAACAGTTTGTGGAATATAATCATAGCCATCTTTACTGTAATCATAGGGCCAACGATGTACCTCTGGTATTTCACCGGGCCAATTACCATGTATGCCTTTTATAGATGAGGTCCATTCCAATGAATTTGATTCCCAAGGATTTTTAGTTTCCATACGTTTGCCGGCTATTGCACTGTAAATGAAGTTGACAATAAAAAAGAATTGTGCAATAAAAACAATAACTGCAACTGTACTGATGAACACATTTAAATCTTCGTAGCCTTTGGCAAATTCAAAATTTGAGAATTCATAATATCTTCTTGGTACGCCACTCATACCCATGTAATGCATAGGCCAAAAAATTAAATAGCTTCCAACCATGGTAATCCAAAAGTGTATAGTACCTAAAGTTTGATTTAACATTTTTCCATCAAATAATTTTGGAAACCAATGATATACTCCGGCAAACATACCAAAGAAAGCCGCCATACCCATTACTATATGGAAGTGAGCAATTACAAAATAAGTATCGTGTAATTGAATATCTAAAGCAGAATTACCCAGATAAATTCCTGTTAATCCACCTGATATAAAAAGCGAGACAAAACCGATGGAAAAGAGCATTGCCGGTGTAAAACGGATGTTGCCTTTCCACAAAGTAGTAACCCAATTAAACACTTTTATGGCAGAGGGTACGGCTATTAATAATGTAAAGATAACAAATACACCGCCTGCAAATGGGTTTAAGCCCGATACAAACATATGGTGCGCCCAAACAATAAAAGATAAAATGGCGATACCCAAAATGGAGTAAACCATCGCTCCATAACCAAAAATAGGTTTACGGGCATTGGTTGCTAAAACGTGCGATACGATACCCATTGCAGGCAATATTACAATATATACTTCGGGATGCCCTAAAAACCAAAATAAGTGCTGGAACAAAATGGGGCTACCGCCAGAGTTGGCTAAAGCCTCACCCGCTATATAAATGTCGGATAAGTAAAAACTGGTTCCGAGATTTCGATCAAATAATAATAATAAAGAGGCTGATAATAATACCGGAAAAGACAATAAAGCAATAATAGCAGTAAAGAAAAACGCCCAAACCGTTAGTGGCATACGCATTAAGGTCATGCCTTTGGTTCGCATATTTAAAACGGTGGTAATGTAATTTAAACCACCCAACAAAACCGATACAATAAACATTGCCATACTCATCAACCAAAGGTCGGTACCAAAACCGGAGCCAACGCTTGATTGTGGCAAGGCACTTTGCGGTGGATACATCGTCCAACCGGCAGAAGCCGGACCTGTTTCTACAAAAAAGGAGGCAAGCATAATAACACCGGCAATAAAGAAAAACCAGTACGATAGCATGTTCATAAATGGGGATGCCATGTCTCTCGCTCCAATTTGAAACGGAATTAATAAATTACTAAAGGTACCACTTAAGCCTGCCGTTAATACAAAAAACACCATAATGGTACCGTGCATAGTTACCATAGAGTAATAGAAACTTGGCAGTATTTTACCGTCGGGTGCCCAACGCCCTAATAGTGTTTCTAAAATACCAAAATTTTCTTCGGGCCAACCGAGCTGTAACCTAAATAGGGTAGATAATAAACCACCTAAAATTGCCCATACAATGCCTGATATCAAAAACTGCTTGGCAATCATTTTATGGTCTTGACTAAAAATGTATTTTGTGATAAAACCTTCTTCGTGGTGGTGGTGATGGTCATCGTGCACATGCTCGTGATACAACTCTTTGTTCACCACCATGGTCTCATGTTTTGTTCCTGCCATAATTTTTCTTTTAAAATATAATTACATTCGTCAACATTATATGCCGACCGTCTCCCCTTTTAATTGATTATTTTCGTTGTTTGCTTTTTCAGCTTCCTTTAATTTTTTTTCTATACCCAAATCGGTATAAATGGGTACTTGTCTTGCTTTCCATGCTTTAAAATCTTCTTCTTCTAAAACCTTTACTACTCTTCTCATATTAAAATGCGAAGCACCACATAATTCGGCACATGCTAATTCAAAGTTAAATTTCTGGTCATCTCTTTCATCTCTGGCTTCTTGGGTTGTTTTAGTTGGTATAAACCAAAATTGGGTGGGTATGCCTGGCACTGCATCCATTTTAACTCTAAAATGTGGCAAGTAAAAACTATGCAACACATCTAAAGAATTTATTTTTACTAAGATGGGTTGATTCAATTGCATCATCAGTGTATCCGACTTAAAATCATCTAAACCGGCTTGGTCTTCCCAATCCATACCAAAAGGATTATCTGAACTGATATCATAAACTGATTTGCTGCCTAGTACATTATCTTCGCCTGAGTAGCGCAAATGCCACAAAAATTGCTGACCGGTTGCTTCAACCACTAATGATTCTGCCGGTGGGTCATCAAATATTTTAAACCAATTAACTAAACCAATAGCCACTAGTATTACCATAACCACAGCGGGTATGGCTGTCCAAATAATTTCTAATTTGGTTGAATGTGCAAAGTGTACTGCCCGGTTTGTTTTTTTGTATTGATACCGGTAGGCAAACCAAAACAACATTACGTGTGTAATAAAAAACACAATTACAATAGGCACTGTTGATACTTGAAACATTTGCCGAATCCAAGCACCATGTTCAGATGCGGGTGGTGGCAAAAACATAGGGGCATAATGAA
Organism: uncultured Chitinophagales bacterium; assembly: GCA_938023075.1. Classification (GTDB taxonomy): domain Bacteria; phylum Bacteroidota; class Bacteroidia; order Chitinophagales; family JAHDHT01; genus CALHDG01. The sequence continues at coordinate 26,653 of CALHDG010000253.1, read as the reverse complement.
ATACGCTCCACGCGAAGCCTATCATACCCAAAATTAAAAATGCTAAACACATTAACGCATTAAAGCGGTTAGAGCTGTCTTCGGCATTTTCTTCTCCTTTTATATCAGACACAAACTCGTTGGCTTTAGATAACAAAAAAATTATCCAAATAATCAACGCAACAATTAGTAAGCCTAATAAACCTGTCATTTATTTATTATTTTTTATGTATGATGATATAAACTTTCTTGAACAAATGGATGGGTAGTTTGAAGTAAGGGTGCTTTTTGTAATTGCCAGAAAACCCACAACAAAAAACCTCCGGTATAACATAAGGCTATTCCTAATTCTAAAATTATTCCGTTGCTTTCCTTTACTGCACCTGGCATGGTTAACACATAAAAATCTAACCAATGCCCTAACAATATTACAGGGCAAGCAAATAGCATTACTCCAAATGTTCTTTTAGCACCAGCAGTTATTAAAGTGAAAAATGGAAATACAAAATTGATAAACAATACCAAAAAGAAAACAAACTTATATCCACCATTAAAGCGTTGGTAGAAATATAAAGTCTCTTCCGGAATATTACCATACCAAATTAACATAAACTGGCTAAACCAAAGGTAAGTCCAGAAAATGCTAAATCCAAATATCATTTTACCCAAGTCATGTATGTGCTCTTTGTTTACATATTCTAAATAACCCATACTTTTTAAACCCATTGCAATTAAAGCAATAGTGCATAAGCCTGAAACGAATATAGAAGCAAAACAATACCAGCCATATAAAGTACTGTACCAATGTGGATCAATTGACATTAGCCAATCCCAAGTACAAGTAGAACTGGTTACTGCAAAAACAACCAAAAATATAGCACTGATCATTTTGCTTTTACGATAGGTTTCAATTGAGCCTGTTTTATCTAAGGCTAATGAATTTCTTCTAAACCAAATTACTAGTCCAATCCACAAGGCAATATAAATAATTGAACGGACTGAGAAAAAGCCGGCATTTAAGAAGCTGGTTTTTTTGGCGAGTAAAGCATCGTATTGATCTCCATTTATATCGTATAATTCGCTATGTGTCCAATGGTAAATATCGTGCATACCAATTAACACGGTAACTAGTAAAATGATGCCTGCCACCGGCACAAAAGTACTCATGGCTTCGGCAATTCGTTTTACAGAAATCATCCAACCACCAAAACCAATTTCGTGTACGGCACAAAAAAACAAGCCGATTATGCTAATTCCGAGAAAGAAAAAAGAATTATATAACAAAGCTGTAAAAATGCGTGAAGGATTGCCCCAAGCACCAATCATGCCAATGATTAAGAATAATACTCCTGCGCCAAGAACGCCAAAGAAAATATTTCTTAATTTATCCGGTAAAATAAAATTCTGATTCATGTAATTATAGAAACTTTACTTCTGTTCTTCTGTTTTTTTGTCTTCCTTCGGGTGTATCGTTAGGGGCAACAGGCTGCGACTCACCAAAACCTTTGGTTTCAATTCTTTCGGCTGAAACTTTCAATTCTTTAATTAAATAGTTCGCAACTTCTTGCGCTCTTGCCTGAGATAGTTCCATATTAATATCATCTTTTCCCATACTATCGGTATGCCCCCTTAGCTCAATTCTTAAATTGAGGTTGTTGGATAATATTTCATTTAATTGCTTCAACTCGGGTATAGATGATTTTTTTAGGGTAGATTTACTGGTAGCGAACAAAACATTGTTCAATACAAAAGTTTGACCGCTTTGTATATCTAACGCATCGCCTAAACCTTTAAACTCTTTTGCCATTTTTGAACTAACGGCATCGCCTGCATCTTCAACTTTATCAACCATTTGAGCAGCCGTTGAGCTTATGGCTTCTTTAATACTATTTTTATGTTCATTCAGGTGGCTTTCATCTTGATGTTCTTCTTGCTGATGGTCGGCATCATGGTGGTGACCTTCTTTATGTGTTCCATGATCATGGTCGTGGCTGTGATCATCACTCTTATTTCCTGCTTTAGTGCCATGATGATCATCGTCGTGCCCACCATGTCCACCTCCGTGCCCATGGTCACCTCCATGTGCATGATGTTCTGCCAACAACTCCTCTAAAGATTTTAAGCCGGCATATTCATCATCTATCTTGGCGGCTTCCTCTTTTACCCGTGCTACTTCCATAGCGGCTGCCTGCGCTTTACTAATATAGCCTGAACCTTTAAAAATTTGTTGTAAAGCGGCTTCTTCAGAAATCTTTTCTTCTTTTACAATGTGTTTTACTTGCATATCTCTAATGTAAGAGATCACCTTCCACCGTTCTTCTTGGTTTAATTGAGTAGCATAGCCACCCATCAAATTTTTTCCATGGGTAACACTGTGAAACATTTTGCCCTCAGGTAAACGTAAAATATCTTCTCTAAAATAAGAAGGGGGAGGTGGATATTTTCCATTTTCAATAAGGGTTCCGTTAGCTTTACCGCCTTTACCGTGGCATACCGCACAGTAAATGTTGTATAATTTTTTGCCTTCTTCTACAGCATTTTGATGTTCAATATTATTGAAAGGGCTAAAAACTTCTCTTCCTGCTCTTTCATATTCTTCGTTCGTATTTTCGTAATTATAGGGCATAAAACCCGAAGCAATTGTTCCTTCAGCGGGCAATTGGGCAGTTTTACCATCAGCAAAAACCGTACTTGGTGTGTAGGTTTCCATTGCACGGCTATGTTTCATATCAGGCATATATTCTATACCTGTATAATCACCGGCAGCCCCACAACCTGCTATTATTAACGAAACAACACTTATTATATATATTACAAAGCGCATAGCTCTAAATCCTTTCTTTATTATCTGTTTAAATTTTTGTATTTTTCCATGGTTCTCATATTCACTTCAACTGCCCCCGATTCTTGTAAAATATTATTTACTTTTGCCATTCCTTCATCAGTAAATTCTGTTGCGTCAAATAACAGCGCAAAATGGTCGTCGGTAATTCTTTCATCAATTACTTCGGTGCTGTTAAATATTGATAAGCCATTTCTTAAAAAATAAGTAATTACCATACCTACCGATGCAAACAAAACCGTAACCTCAAAAGTAATGGGTATAAATGCCGGCAACGAAAAATTGGGTTTCCCACCATAATTAATGGGCCAATCAACCGTGCTGATTAAAGTCATGCAAGTTAAGGCAGTTAAAAAACCCAACAAGCCAAACAAAAAGCCTGCGGTATGCAAACGGGTTTCAGGTACATCAATGGCTTCATCTAAGCCGTGCACCGGAAATGGTGTTAAGGCATCGGTAATTTTAACGCCGGCAGTTTTAATGTGTTTTACTGCTTTCATTAAAACTTCCTCATCTTTATATAATGCGACTACAAATGTTTTAGCCATAATTTATTTTTTAAAAGTTGGATTAGGAACCAGTCCACCCGACTTTCCGTTTTCAAATATTAATTCTCTTTTCGATACCTTTTCTAAGAATTGCTCATCTTTTTCTTTGAAATCAGATACATATTGGTCGCCTGAAGTTTTTAAAATCGACTTCACTTCCGCGATAGCTACCACCGGGAAGAATTTGGCAAACAACAAGAACAAGAAGAAGAACACCCCTAAAGTTCCAGTAAAAATACCCACCTCTACTATAGTTGGTGAATAATACGACCAGCTTGAGGGTAAGAAATCTCTATGTAAAGAAGTTACAATAATTACAAATCGCTCGAACCACATACCAATGTTAATTACTATAGACATAAAGAAGGTAAAGGCGATGCTTCTACGCAATTTTCTAATCCAAAAAAGTTGAGGAGAAATTACGTTACAAGTCATCATAGCCCAATATGCCCACCAGTAAGGTGCGTGTTGCCCTTCTTCTACACCAAGCAAAGGACCAAAAATCCAAGGATCGGCAATTCTGTTTCTTAAGAAAGCCCATTGCTCATAAGGGTTACCCGAATACCAGGCAACAAACAATTCTGTAATATAAGCTATACCGACTATTGAACCGGTTAAGATGATTACCTTATTCATCGATTCGATATGGGCAAGCGTTATGTAATCTTCTAATTTCAGCACCTTTCTTACAATTAACATTAAGGTTAATACCATAGCGAAACCAGAGAAAATTGCTCCAGAAACGAAGTATGGTGGAAAGATGGTAGTATGCCAACCCGGTATAACCGAAGTAGCAAAGTCGAACGAAACAATAGTGTGTACCGAAAGTACCAAGGGTGTGGCTAAACCTGCCAATACCAGCGATAAAGATTCGAAACGTTGCCATTGCTTAGCTTTACCTTGCCAACCAAAAGCCAGTACATTGTATATTTTTTTACGCCAGCCTTTTGCCCGATCTCTTATTGTGGCAAAATCAGGAACTAAGCCTGAATACCAGAATAATAACGATACGGTTAAATAAGTAGAGATCGCAAAAACATCCCACAATAAGGGCGAATTGAAGTTGGGCCACAAACTGCTGATTCCCTCCCCTCCTCTTGTGTTGGGATATGGAAAGATGAAGAAACCGTACCAGATTCTACCCATATGTATTAAAGGAAACTGCCCGGCACAGATAACGGCAAAAATCGTCATTGCTTCTGCGGCGCGGTTTACCCCGGTTCTCCATTTTTGGCGGAATAAGAGTAAGATAGCCGAGATTAAGGTACCGGCGTGACCAATACCAACCCACCAAACAAAATTGGTGATATCCCAAGCCCAACCGACGGTTTTGTTTAAGCCCCACATGCCAATACCCTTCCAAACCGTTGCTATTACTGATATAATATAGATAATAACAAAAAAGAAAGCAATACCGGTAACCAACCACCACATTGGGGTTCCCTTTGTTTCGGTTGGCTTGCATATATCTTCGGTAACATCGTGATACGATTTATTACCGGTAACCAGCGGTTCTCTTAATGGTGATGAGTAATTATGACCCATTCTTTTTTTAATTTATATTTTATGAGAGCGCATCTTGCTGAAGCTGCTCTGTATTTCTAATTTTAGTTAAATATTTCACCGAAGGTAATACGTGCAGTTCTTCTAATAAACCATAAGAACGTTCATCTAACTTCGTCAATTTAAATGCTCTGCTGTTTTTATCATTCATATCACCAAAGGTAATAGCACCTGCAGAACAAGCCTGTTGGCAAGCCGTTTTAATATCATTTTCTTCTAAGGCTCTACCTTCTTTTTTCGCATCTAGTTTGCCTGTTTGAATACGTTGTACACAGAAACTACATTTTTCCATCACCCCTCTTGAACGAACGGTAACATCGGGGTTTAAAACCATGCGGCTTAAATCGTCAGCTAAGGTTACATTTTCATCATTATCAAAAGCAGTTTTAGCTATAAACGAATCCGCTCCCTGATAATCGAACCAGTTAAAACGACGTACTTTAAACGGACAGTTGTTCGCGCAATATCTTGTACCAATGCAACGGTTATATGCCATTTGGTTTAAACCTTCGGCACTATGGTTGGTTGCCGAAACCGGACAAACATTTTCGCAAGGTGCATTGTCACACATTTGGCACATCATCGGTTGGTAAGCCACCGAAGGATTGTCATCTTTACCAATATAATAGCGGTCAATTCTCAACCAATGCATTTCGTGCGCTCTAAATACCTCTTCTTTACCTACAACCGGCACATTGTTTTCAATATTACAAGCCGCAACACAAGCATTACATCCGGTGCATGCCGTTAAATCAACCGCCATTCCCCAATGATGCCCTTCTTTTAGTTCTGGTCTTTTATCATATAAAGTAACCATATGATGATCCCAGAAATGCGGGTCTCTAAATTTTTTACCAATAGCATTACCTGCCCAATGGTCTTCTTTATATTCCGCTAAGGTAGCCTCACGCACCAACTGTTCTTTTCTATCGTATTGACTGGGTTCATTTGAATCAGCCAAATAATCATTAATATTATGATGCATTTGTGTACGAGCAATTGCTTGCGTACCACCAATACGGGCTAATTTAAATTCTTCACCTTTAATGTTGTAATCAAAGGTTTTATTGGCTTCATTATAACTTACTAATGGATATACATTAGCTCCTTTATTACAATTATCTGAACCTGCGTTTGTTCTGCCGTAACCCATAGCAACTGCCAAGGTATTATCAGCCATACCGGGTTGATATAATAAAGGCAACTCTAAAGCATTACCTCTTGCACTAATTCTAAATAAGTCTCCTTCTATAAAACCAGATGCCTCTGCTGTGGCTTTTGAAATTAGTAAACAATTCTCCCAAACGACTTTGGTAACCGGATCTGGAATTTCTTGTAAAAATGGATTATTCGCATATTTTCCATCACCAATTAAACCTTGATACAAAACCAATTCTAATTGGTCGCCAATGCCAGTTGCCTTACGAATGATAGCTGATGCAGCGCTGGTTGCCGAAGCAGCCAAATTTCCTCCACCAGTATCGGCATAATTAATTTCTGCACTTTTTACTTTTCCTTCATACACACCATCGTGTAAGGCTTTATCCCAGTTACCGGTAATGCTCTTCGTCCAATTTGCTTTTAAATAATCATAAAAACTTTCATCTTTGCCCATCCAACTTAACAAAGTATCTTGAAACTGGCGTGTATTAAATAAAGGACGAATGCAAGGTTGCGCTAAACTAAAAGTACCTTTTTTCGGTTCCGCATCATTCCAACTTTCTAAATAATGATTATCTGGTAAAAAGAATTTTACTAAAGATGCGGTTTCATCTTCTCTATCATTAAAAGAAGCGGTAACGACTACTTTTTTTATAGCTTCTGCAAAACGGGCAGTATTAAAGTAAGAATATGCTGGATTAGTATTGTATATTAATAAACCGTGAATTTGTCCTCTATCCATTTCAGCTATTAAGCGTTGGAAGGCTTCATCGCTGCTGTTACCAATGTTATATGGTTTATTCAAATCAATAGTTGAGCCATAGTTGCCCAACATATTATTGATTCCATTAATCAACACTTGTACATTGGGGTCGTTTGAACCACTAACTACTAGCGAAGCCCCTCTGTTATTCCAAAGTTGTCTGGCAGTTTTATTAATTGTATTGGTATCTAAACCAATGTTAAAATTACCTGATAAAGAAGCTGCACCTGATTTAGCCGCAATCGCATTGTATAAAGCACCAACCGCCATTGGCAAGTAAGCAGGCTTTACTATATACCGTTCGTCTGCATTACTGCCGGTATTGGTCATTAATGATTCAAACTGAACATGCTTAGCCATTTTGGTGTTTTTACGGCTAATTTTTCTTGCTTTAGAATATTGACCTAAAAATTCATTGGGCGATAACCATGTACTTAAAAAATCAGCTTCAAAACCAACAATCATATTGGCTTTACTAAAATCGTAAGATGGAATAATATTTTTGCCAAAAGATTTTTTATTGGCTTCGATTATGCCGGCATACGAAATAGGTTCGTAACTCACGTGTTCAAAATTGCCGAGCGTTGCCCCAAATTCGTTAATCAACTTTTTGGTAGTAGGACTAACGATGTTTGAACTTAGCAGTACAATTTTTTTGCCTTGTCTGGCTATCTCTCTTAAATCACCACCAACAACTCGGTCTATTTCTTCCCAAGTGGTAACTTCTCCATTAATTTTTGGATTTTTTAAACGTGCATTATCATATAGACTAATTACCGAAGTTTGCGCCCTTGCATCTGTACCACCATTTGGCGACATGGATGAGTTGGGATTCCCTTCAATCTTGATCGGTCTGCCTTCTCTGGTTTTTACTAAGATGCTGCTGTAATCATTTCCATTAATAAATGAAGACGCATAATAGTTAGCCACACCGGGCGTAATTTCTTCTGGTTGAATAACGTAGGGAATGGCTTTGCGGATAGGTTGTTCGCAACTGGCAGCAATTGCTGCAGCTGAAACACTAAAACCCAACATTTTCAAAAAATCACGACGAGGTGTACTTTTTTGCGTTGCCAATTCAAATGAAGCGAACGGCAATTTTTCTGCAAATTCGTTATGTTTCTTTTCTACGTATTCCGGGTCGTTGGTATACTCTTCGTAGCTTTGCCAAAACTTTCTATTAGCCATATTCAGCTTTAAATCGTTTTATTTATTTTGATTAATAATGACACTTTTGACACTCTGTGCCACCAATATCCTCCACTGTCACTTTCTTTCCTTCTTCTTTCAAATCTTTGTGAAGCTGTTCATATATTTGATAATAATCGTTAGCAGCAAATTGCACTTCCGTTTCTCTATGACAATCAATACACCAACCCATGCCTAAGGTTTCGTGTTGGTATACTTTTTCCATTTCTTCTATAGGTCCGTGGCAAGTTTGACATTCTACACCACCTACATTAACGTGTTGAGCATGATTAAAATAAACATGATCTGGAAGGTTATGTATACGTACCCATTCAATGGGTTTCGGATTGTCGCCATAGGTTTGTGTTTCCGGATCCCAATCAACGGCTTCATAAATTTTTGCAATTTCTGTTTTGCCGTATTCTGGTCCTTCTTCTATTGCCTTATGGCAATTCATACAAACATTAGCTGATGGAATAACAGCCGACTTACCCTTACGCGCACCGCTGTGGCAATACTGGCAATCAACGCCATTAATGCCCGCGTGCAATTTGTGCGAAAAGGCAATGGGTTGAGTGGGTTGATAATTTTGTTGTCTACCCATATTGGTAGTTACATCAAAAGCTGAAACTGCTAAAAAGATTACCAATAAAATTGAAGCTGCCGCTAGAAAACGTTTATCCGTTAATCTTCTTACTATTGGCACCCGCTCGGGTACCGGCAAACCTTTTGCCTGATACGACATACGCCGCAAATTGCCAATTAAACGGCTCAGCAAAAAACCAATGGCGGCTAAAATAATAGATACCACCACCATAAAAATTACCGATGGATCGGACCAGGATAAAGCTTTTGTCTCTACCATTTCGTCATCGCCAGGATCTTTACCTACTTCAACTGGTGGGTTTTCTATATAAAGTAAAACGGCACTAATATCATCATCGCTAAGAGCAAATGCCGTCATCACCGATTTGTTGTACTCTTCATACAGTTTGTTGGCGTAAGGTACATCACCGGATCTTATAACGGCTTGTGAATTTCTAATCCATTCGTATAATTTTTCGATGGACGCGTTTTCTTCCCAACGTTGAACGGCACCTGCTAAGCCTGGTCCTGTCATCCGTTTGTTGGTAACATAGTGGCAACTGGCGCAGTTGGCTTTAAATATAGATTCGCCTTGCTTAATTAGTTCATCTTGACTAAAAACATTGACATTGAGTAGAAAAAGACAGGTAGTTAGCAGTAGTAGTTTACTTATGCTAAGTTTAAAAATATCTATCATTGTTGCCATGTGTGGCTTTTCTTCAAATTAATTGCAAATTGCATGTCTCCCTTTTCGGGGGCAAAGGTAGTACTTGTTTTGTTTAGTAGAAACATTTTCTTAAAAAAAAATAAAATAGTTTTTGATTGAACCTTACAAATTTCTTATTAAATATGTTGCTATTAATTTGTACGGTGTTTTTGAATTATTTGTTAAGATAAATTGCGAAAAAATGATGAGTGGTAAAAGTTGGTATCAAATTGAAATAAAAAAGGAGAACAAGATTATGCTAGCATGCAAATAAGTAACTTAAGTTTCGGTAATAGTATTTATTTCATAATAACTTCAATATAAATTATTTATGGAAATTGAAATACTCAATAAGGTTAAGTCAACTTAATTCAAAATATAAAGCATAAAATCATCCAAGTGAACCTGTTCACTTGTTGTAGTAAAGTGGCTATGCTTTTGTTGAAACAATGGAAAAGGTTCCATTGGAACAGCAATTATTTTACTACCGAAACTTCAGTAAGTAAATCATTAACATTAATTTTATTATTATACAATATATAATATTTCATTGTCGCTTTATCAGTTATTCAGTTTTACAAATGTTACCTAACTTAGATAAACCATTTACGTTTATCATTTGATGCAACATTGACTATCGGTTTGCACAAAGAATATTTTCACAAACAATGATTTGCGCAAACTCCCACTCAACAATTCCCCCCACCCCAAATAAAATTTTTTACGTAACTATGCCTGCGGTGTTAAACATTAATAAAACAACATTTAAACCGGGTAGCAGCGGCTCGGTAAAAATTGATATTGCTGATTTGCCTTCAGGTACTAAAATTGATTTGCCGGTGCACGTTTTCAGCAGTGCCAAAGAAGGTCCGGTATTGTTAGTTTGTGCGGGTTTGCATGGCGATGAGGTAAATGGCATTGAAATTGTACGGCGTTCTTTAGTTAAACAATTTTACGACAACTTGTTGTGCGGTTCAGTCGTTGTGATGCCCTTGATCAATATTTATGGCTTCATTAATTTTTCAAGAGAAGTGCCGGATGGGAAAGATGTCAATCGAAGTTTTCCTGGCAGCAAAAAAGGTTCTTTAGCAGCTCAGGTGGCATATGTGTTGAGCAAAACCATTTTCCCACAAATTGATTATGCCATCGACTTTCATACAGGTGGGCGAAGCCGGTATAATTATCCCCAAATTCGGTATACCATAGATGACGAACGATCGAAAGCGTTGGCAGTGGCTTTTGGTGCGCCGGTTATGTTAGGTAATCACGTAATTGAAAAATCATTTAGACAAGAAGCGATTAAGCAAGGAAAGTCAACCATTGTTTTTGAAGGCGGTGAATCGTTGCGCTATGATGGCTTTTCTATTGAAGTGGCTTTGCAAGGCATCAAAAACGTAATGCATCATTTAAATATGATTGATTTGGAACAAGCAAGCGATCTTATTCCAAGCCAGAATTTTGTAAAATCAACATGGCAGAGGGCAGAAAGTTCGGGTTTGTTTATTTGGGAGAAATCTTCCGGATTATTTGTTCGACAAGATGAGCTATTGGGTTCTATTCACGACCCCCACAACAATTATCAAATTGATGTGAAAGCTGCGCGCGATGGTTACATTTTAGGGCATAATAATGCTACGGTCGTCAATCAGGGCGATGCCTTATTTCATTTAGCTTGGTAAAGAGATGCGTTATTGAAGTTTCGGCAGTAGTTATTTGAGATAGCTGACTATACCTCGACTTGTGCGTTATACTGAAACCTGAGCTGAACTTGATTTTGTATCTGTAGCAAAGCGAACCCAACAACCACCTACTACAAAGTAAGTGGGCTAGTAGGAAAGCGACTTGATGTTGGTATTGCAACGAAGCACCGAAGTTTTTAAACTAGCCCCGATTTCCAAGCCAACAGCACTAAAGTGCATTGGGTTATTTAGCAGCTAAGTGTTGTTTTTCGAATGGAAAAATTCGTCATTCAAAATTCGGTGTTCGATATTCGATATTTAACGGATGACTATTTAATGAACAACGAATATCGATTAACGAATAATGAATGTTGAATTATTTTTAATGTATAAATAAATGACATTCAATATTCCGAACGACACTTAGATAGAATTGCAGCGGTTATGCCGTTTTTCAATGGGTTGGAAACCCATTGGAGAAAAAATGGCATTTGAGCGGAAAGCGGAACCCAAAGTTGCCTCATGCTCAAATCTTTCGCTTCAAAAAAAATAGTTTAGAAAATTGAATACGTAAATTGATCAGTCTGCAAATTTTGACCGTCAACATTTTTGTATTTTCTTAATTGATCCTAGTCAATTTCTTTACAGATATTCCTGGTTATTGATAATTACGTTAATTTTGTTGGGCACTAACTCAAAGGTTGCGGGTGTTTGCCCAATAAACTCTCCATCGGTTTCAATAAGTAAGGGGGCATTGTTGTTTTTTACTTCTAAGTTTTTGGTTTTGTAAAAATTAACTTCTTTGTAATGTCCTATTTTTCCACTGTAAAAATTGCGCATAGCACGTATTACTTTGAAAGGATTGAGCTTGTCAACTATGGTCACTTCAAACAAATCATCTGCCGGATGGGCATGTGGTGCGGGCTGCATGCCGCCGCCAAAAAATTTACCAATGGCTACCGCACTAAAATAGAGGGTAGAGTCTTTTACTTCGTTGTTAAAATGAAATTTTAATCGTTCGGCTTTGTATTTGAACATCCCTTTTAATACCGACCATAAGTAAGCGAGTTTGCCGGGTTTGTAGCCATTGGCTCTCGAATTATCTAAGCCTCTGCTTACATAACCACCAAAACCAATGCCGGCAATATTCATAAAATATCGTTGAACGGTTTGCCCGTTAGCGGTGCAGGTTACCAAGCCTACATCTTGCCGCAGCACTTGTTTATTTAAAATGATTTGAACGGCTTTTTGATAATTTCCGGCGGGTATTTTCATGGTTTTTGCCCAATCGTTACCGGTGCCAACCGGTAAATAACCAATTACGCATTGCTCGGCTTTTTGGCTGCCATAATTGATAATGGCATTCATGGTTTCGTTTAAACTACCATCGCCACCTACTACAATAAATTTGCTATAGTTTTTATCTAAGGCTTTAGTAATAATGTCGATAGCGTGTGCTTTATACTCTGTTGCTTTGGTAATAAAATTAATGCCAACTTGATGCAATAATTTTTCAATTTTGGGCCAATCGCGCTTACCTAAACCGCCCCCCGAAGATGGATTGTGTAACACAAACCAATCGGCATTTACTATATGTTCATTCATTGTTCGATAGATTATTTAATGCTAACTGTTGCTTTTTAGTTAGTTTTTTTACTACCAAATTGTAGGAGTGATCAATCAGTTTCATTAATAATTCATTGGGTACTTCATAGTTTACAATAATGGTGTTCCAATGTTTTTTATTCATATGATAGCCGGGCACAATGCTATTATACTCCTCTCTTAGTTCAATTGCCCAATCGGGGTCGCATTTTAGATTAATTCTAAAATCGGTTTCTTGCAAAGCTGTTAAGGCAAACAGTTTACCCATAACTTTAAAGGCAAGTGTGGTCTCATCAAAAGGAAACGCTTCGGTTACCCCTTTCTTTTGTAAGCAATAGCTTCTAAATACTTCTACATTGTCAATTAACATGATTGCTTGGCAGTTTGCAAAGTACTATTTATTATTAAGAAAAAGAAAGAGTATTTGTTGCAAGCGGTTTAAGTAATGATAAGGAAACTGACCTTATCCATGGATTAGAATAGATTGTCGGTTGTTGGCATCTAACCTTTTGGCACTTTCTCTACTGCCTTATAAGCCGGTGTAAAACCGAAACCATAGGTATCAATTAAATAAACTAAGGAGGCTATTGAAGCGGCTCCCAAAACCAACTCTCTTCTATTAATTTGTTCAAAAACATCTAATTCGGTATGGTGAATATCAAAATAGCGTTGCGGATCGGGATAAAAGCCTACCAACGGAACTTGTTGATCTTTTAAGAAATTAATGTCTACTCCACCAAAGCCTTTTTTGTAACGATGCAGATTGTAGGGCTCTAACAAGGCTTCCCAACCGCCTATTTGTTTGAGCATTTGAGGTACGGCTTCATCGGTGCCATCCACATTAAAACCTCTAGGCACAAAACCACCAGAATCTGATTCAATAGCTACTACGTGCTTTTCGTTTTTTGTTTTGGCTTCTTCGGCATATTTTCTGGCACCTCTGGTACCATTTTCTTCATTCATAAATAATACAGCCCGTAAAGTATGTTTATTTTTCAAGCCTAAAGTTTTAAACAAATGCAATACTTCAATGGATTGAACGACGCCCGCTCCATCATCATGTGCCCCTTCGGCATTATCCCAGCAATCTAAATGTCCACCAACTACTATGTATTCATCAGGATGTTCGCTTCCCCAAACTTCACCAATTACATTGTACGATAATTTATCTTCTAAACGACGGCAATTCATCCGCATTTCTAATTCAACGTCCGGATCTTTTTCTAATAAAGCATTTAAATCTTCAGAAGCTTTGGTGCTAATGGCGCAAGAAGGAATGTCGGGCAATTCGCCCCCATAATCCATTGTGCCGGTATGCGGATAATCGTCAATACGCAAACCCATAGAGCGTACAATTACTCCAATGGCTCCTTTTTTTTGTGCGGTAATGCCACCGCGCGAACGTTGGTCTACACAACCGCCATAGGCATGAAAAGTTTGGATATGAGTTGGGTCCATCGGGCGACTGTAATACACTATTTTGCCTTTCAGCTCATTGGGTGTCATGGCTTCCACCTCTTCTAAACCGGTTACCTTAACAATTTTTCCTTTAATGCCTTCGGGCGGTGTACCTAATGAATAGCCTAAAGCGCATGCTTTTAATTGTAAAGGTTTTTCCATAGATGCGCTGTGTGCGGCAACATATTCTTTTTCGCCACGCTCCCAATGTGGTACCATGCAGGCTTGTTTATATACTGTATCAAAACCAAGCTGTTCCATTTCCTGAACTGCCCATTCTACTGCTCTTATGGCTCCAACCGATCCACTCAATCGTGGACCAATATCTTTACATAAGGTTCTTAAACGTTCGTAGCAACGTCCGTCAATTAACGATTCATCAAAAATACTGCGCACTACTTTTTCATCTTCCTCATTAGTAGTTGGAATTTGAGCGCGAAGGCTTATGCTAAACAGCAGCAAAATGAGTATGATAATATTTGATTTCATGGTTTTTGTTTTGTGTAAATGTACATAATTTGATAACAAAAAGTAATGCCCTAATAGCTATGTAATGCTACAAAAATAAATCTTCATTTCTGTCTTTGCCATTTTTCGATATACTTCGTTGAAAAGCCTCGTCTTAGTTCCCCACTATGACTATGTTTTTCGCCTCGTCTATCAAAAAATGACTTGACATAAAAAGTAGGTTTATTTTCTCCGCCTTACTATAATGTATTAACAAAAAAAAATTGGTTGTTATTTTAAGATGTCAATATCAATACCATGTTTCCGGTGAAACTTGTTGACTAGGTTTAATTGCCACCGGTAATGTCTTTTTTTGCGTACTGCTTTCGGAAAATTTTTCCATATTTTTTCGTTGGCTTGATACCGTTTCAAATAATATTTCATTATATAAAATTCATTTTTATATTTTTTGGCTTGCTCTTGATTACCGAGTAAGGTATGCACACAATATAAACGAACTTTGGCTCTTACATAATCGCAATTATAAAGGAGCGCCTTTTCAAAACAATTAATGGCTTTATCTAAATAATTCTGCCGCTGATTTTCTACCCCAAGTTGATACCACAGGCTGAAACTGTAGGGGTGTAGATTGAGTTGTTTTTCTAAATGCTCAACGGCTTGGTTTCTATATTGCAATTTTTCCATTATTTGATAATTTAAATAATGTTCTGTAACACCAAGGTGACTAAATTGTATAACGCTTTCATCAAAATCATTTAATATATTTTTACAGCTTTCATAGTTTTCCATAACTAACATTTTATTAAAAATACGATAATTTGACATGTTTGCCTTAATGCTTAAGTAATAGAAAATTATACCTATACCCATTACGGTTATTAACAGGTTTGATATTTTAAAGTTAATTATATTGTTTTCTTGTTTAATTATTATGCCGATCAATATAAAAAGCATCATTGGTGCTCCTCCTACAACACCACCTCTAATGTCAAAATCTCCATAAAATTGCATCATAATTAACACACCAATTAATGCAATTAGGCTAACAAGCATGTTTGTATTTAAAGTAAAGTTTTTATAGCATTTATAAACAGGAAAACCTACCATTAAATACAAAAACAAAGTGATGCCTATGATGCCGTTGCAAAACAATATATTTAAAAATACATTATGAGTGGTTTTAAAGTAATCATCTGTATAATCTATTTGTCTAAAATCCCCAACACCATATTTCATGTATTCATACATCCAACTACCGCTTCCATGTCCCCAAATTGGTTTTTCTAAAAAAAGTTGAAAAGTAGTTCTCCATAAGCGCAATCGTTCGTCCCCTCCAGTACTTTTTACTCCGTACAATGGGTCTATTAAATACAGGTAAGTGCTTTCATTTTGCTGAAGAGAACTTACCCATTCAAAAATAACATAACTACTGACCAATAAAACAAATGCATTTATTAGCACTTGGCGTTTAATATTCCACATGCTAAATAAGATATATAGAATAAACAGACAAGTTAGCGCGAGCAAGCCACCTCTAGATCGAATGAGTAAAAGGGCTAAAAATGTTAAAACTATAAACATTAAACCAACTATCCTTATACTATTTTTTTTACTTTTTATAAGATAATACCAAGCTACACTGCTTAGTAAAATCAAATATGTTGCTATATAATTTCTATGTGATTTGAGTAAGAATGTAAGATTATCGGTTTGCTGATTATTAAATTGAAGGGTATAACTTTCAAAAGAAAAGCCTTTGTAGACTAAATAACCAACAACAATAGATAGATTAAATATTAATATAGTTTGAAGTATCGTTAAGAAGTATTTATTGTATGGAGAGTGCTCATTCCAATCTTGAACAAATTTAAAAACACAATAGTAAAAAAGCCAACTAAAAGTAACACTTAATGCATCTATAGAATTTAGTGCCCAAAACTGCGAAATTAGCGTGATGAAAATAAAGCTAAAAAAAACGCAATCATACCAACCGAATTTAACGCACTTATTGGTTATAAAAAACTTTAAAATAAAATAACCAACAATGCCGGCTATTGAAAGCAAAAGTCTATCGTGTATACCGATATAAAAAACCTGATTAGGAGGAAATAATGCGCAACTAAAAATTAACAGACTTATCATTAAAGCTAAGCCCATAAACAAGAATAGTTTGTTAAGGGATGAGAAAAAAATAACTTTACATTCTGACTTTGCAATTTTCCGATATACTTCGTTGAAAAGCCTTGTCTTAGCCCCACTAAGACTGCGTTTTTCGCCTCGTCTATCAAAAAATTGCTTTATCATAAAAAGTAAATTTATTTTTTCATCATTCCTAACAATTAGATGAAGCAACTATCATAAAATTAATGTACTCACAAAGTACATTAGATCATTTAAAATAAAAACAATTAAGAAAGAATAATACGAAAAGAGCGCAACAAAAAACAGCCCCGAAAAATCGGGGCTGCCTACAAAACCAATTAGCATTATGAAAAAACCTAAACTATTATTTGAATGCCGTTTCATAATCGTGCATTCAGTTATATAGACGAATTTTATCGTCAATTAGTTCGTGATTTTTGATTTTTATTCTTAAAATTTGTTAACCCATTTTATTTGTATTGGTTTATAAATTTTTATGCATAGTAAATATACTTACTATGAATTATATCTTTTTTTATCACACGCTTTTATCTTAAAAAAATTGTTTTAATTAAGTTGTAATGTATAAATTATTAACATATGTTTTATCAAAAATTTTTATTGAATAGCTTAGAATAGAAATTTATATAAGCCAACTAAATAACTTAACTATTGATTGGAGATACAATGTATTCAAAAAATATTTAACGTTCAGGCAACCTTTCAACAACCTGTCGCACATAATTTTTTAAGGATTAGTTTTTAACTAAATAAAATAGCAAAGAGTAAAAAAATTAGCAAGAATCCTATTTAAGTTAGAAGTACTTAAGTACATTAGATTTTTGCAGAATAGAAACAGTATCAACAAATATTAAGGAATGATGAAAAAATAAATGTTCAAATTTTGGCAAAGAGATTTTTTGATATACCAGTTAAAAAACGCAGGCTTAGTGGTGCTAAGCCGAGTATTTTTAATGAAGTAAATCGGAAAATCTCAAAGGTAAAAATGGACAGTTATTTTTGAATTATTCCTAAAAGTAAAATTTATTATTAATTTAATTTCTCCTTTTATATAGATTAGGAATGAGCAAAAAATAAATTTACATACTGACTTTGCAATTTTTCAATATACTAGGTTGAAATGCTTCGTTTATCAAAAAATTGCTTTATTATAGATGGTAAATTTATTTTTTCATCATTCCTTAGAATCTTGCAAGTCTCAAAATAAAATTTGCGAGATTTTTAAATTAAATCACAATTGAACATACAGCGTATTGCAATACCGGCGGGAAGAGTGAGTAAAAAGGAGATAAATGGTATACTTGCAGATACAAACCAGGCGTTGCAAACAAAACAAACCGACATAGAGATTATACATGCTGTTTTATCGGGTAGTAAACCAGCTTTCAGAACTTTGTATGAACGGTATGCTAAAAATCATTTGCTAACTTGTTTGCGCTATGTAAAAAACAAAATTGATGCAGAAGATGTTTTACAAGACGCTTATATTTTAATTTACAGAGATTTGAAACAATACGATGCCACAAAATCGAAATACATCACTTGGTCTAACAAAGTAGTTGTAAATACGTGTTTAATGCATCTACGCAAAAATAATATTTTAAAATTTTCTGAAGATATAAACGATGTAGCTTTTCAAATGCCTGTTAATGAAAATGCAATTAGTGCATTAAGTTTAAAAGAGTTAACCCAGCTAATTACTCAGTTACCCAAAGGTTACCGTACAGTCTTTAATATGTTTGTTATTGATGGATATAGTCATCGGGAAATTGCAGAATCTTTGCAAATTTCTATAAGTACCAGTAAAACACAATTACTAAAAGCACGTAGAATGCTACAACAAAACATAAATAATCAGCATTATACAAAACCTCAAAACCATGTTTGAAGATAAAGACATACACGATATTTTTGAGCATGCCAATGTTGAAAATGAAGATTGGTTGCAACCTTCTGATAAAATATTTCCTAATATTGAGGCTGCTATTTATTCTAAAAAAAGAGATCGTTGGTTATGGGTTTTACTGCCTTTTATATTTTTAATAGGTGGAACGCTTACTTATTTCTATTTAAATGAAAGTACGGAGGAAACTATAATTACGCATCAACAATCAACTGCTAATTTAAATAGTAAAAAGCAGCATCAAGACGACTTATCCGTTAATAAAGATTTTTCTAATATAACGAGAAGTAATCAATCAAATGAAATTCAAAAGAACAGCAGAACAATATTAAATAAGCAGGCAACCAAACTTGAAAAAGACAACCAAAGCTTATTAAGTAAGGATTTAGCTAAGAAGATAAATGAGCCCAATACAACGCCTTTCTGATAAAAAAATTAGCACTGTAAATATAGTTGAAACCCTTGCAGATGAAAAGTCAGATACCAATTCATCCACTGAAAACAGGACTGCTCAAATTACTACCCAAAAGCACCGGTCAAATAATGCTTATTCAAATAAAGAAGTAGTTAATAATTTGAATAAAAAAAAGAGTGACTTAATCTTTAATGAAAAAAATGAATTAGCACTAAAAGATGATTCGAAACCATTAGTCGTTAAAATACCTTCGATCTTTCAAAACAAAAACGTTCTTCCAAAAAATAAGGTTGAAAAAGGCAGCGCATCATTAGTTACTCGTTTGAGTTTGAAAGAACACAGTTTAAGTCAAAACAACCAATCGCTTCATACCAAAAATATCATGTTCAATATAATACCTGAACAATCAAAAAAATGGCACTACGAATTTTCTACGGGTTACAGCAGTTGGAATTTACGATTAAACCAAGCTTTTTCAAAGTCTCTAAAATCAGTCAATTTCAACCATAAATCCGGTAAAGGCTTTTATGTTTCCGCCAGTATGCAAAAAAAGTTGAACTCCAAAACTACTTTCAAAGCCTCTTTACAGTATGAGCAAATAGCTTTACAATCCAATCAAAATGAAAATGTATTATACAACAATAGGAATCCCATCAATACTTTCCCGGTTACAATTGCTTCTCCTATCGGTTTTATCAATTCAAATCTTGCTATTAAAAATACAAACGACCTATTAGAAGAAATCACCGAACTAAAGCTCGATATACATAACAAACAACAGATTTTTGCGGTGGATGCCGGGGTTAGTCTATCCGCTAAATTTATTGAATTTGTCAAATTAAGTGGAGAAACCGTATTTCTAAGCGGCATTCAACAGGTACTTTTTGTGGAAGATCGTTTACAATCTATTCATACCAATACACTTAATTTTGAACCTTCGAACAGTGCTCCACTACATCGTCAAAATCAACCACAAAACTTAATACCTTACATTGGTTTAGGCTTGCAGTTTGATTATACAATAAACACTTCTCAGGCATTGCGATTTCAATGTTTGTTTAAGCAATCGGTATTACCTATATATAAAGAAGCCGATTTTAAATCTTTTCTTAACCGGCAGCAGGTTGGCTTGGCTTATGTTGTTCGATTTTGATGCCAGAAGACAGATGAGGGATGACAGACATTATTTTTATCGATAATGCTGATTTTGTATATATCTCTTTACCGTTTACTTAAATAATATTTTTTGTATGAAAGTTTTTCCATCTGCGCTTTGTAGTTTTAAGATGTATAAACTTGCGGTAAGATTGTTTTCGAATTTCAACGTATTATCATCCATAAAATAAGGTTGATCTATTTGAATACCTTGTATAGAAAATAAAGTGGCACTATCAAATTTATAGTTAGATGAAATATGTGCAATATGATGTTGTGGATCATAAAATACCTGAACTGCATGTTGAAGTACTGCTGTTGAATTTGCAGAAGTTGGCTCATTTTCTGGAAGTGCATCATAAAAGTTTTGAACATATTGTACCGTCTTTTTAAAATTCGTAATATCAGGACAAGGATATTGCACATCAAAAGAGGTAATCACCGCAAACTCCAAACTCGCCGTGGCACCTTTAGGTAAGTTGAACGGTTTGGAGCATAGCAAAAAGCGACGGTCTGCAGGAGTATTTGGTACCGAACATTCTGACCATGCATTTCCCAAGCTGTCAGATGGATTGCCCGAATACATATATTTGGTAGGTGGATTTTCTACACCCAATCCGTTTCCTCCATAAGTTAAATGATGTCCATTTCTGAAAATAGCCTGTAATATACCATAATAATCTCCCCAATGACGAGGAGTTCCAAAGTCTGTTTCGTAATTAAAAAAAGCACCTAAACTTGATTGATCATTAAGTGGGGTGTAAGGTGCGCGTAACATAGCCACACCTAAAATTGGAATGTTGTTACCATAGCCTTCTGCGCCATCATCAAAATCATCACCATTATATACAAAAGCAAAATTATCTATGGTATCAACTCCAATATGGTCATCTCCAAAATTTCCCAAATCACAATCAACCCACAACCCAAAAATAAAATCAGTGTAGTTAAATCGTGAACGATTGGTAATATCAAAACGATAAAAGGTAGTAGTATCTAAAATTGAAGAAGTGTTGGCATAAGCATAAGCCGTATTTTTTACTTCTACCCCAATCGGGTTTCCGTTGGTTTCCGTATGTATGTTTCCCAAATCATTTATTATCCAATACAAACTTTGATCACCTTTTATTTTCGGGTAATCCCCATCTTCAATGTTGTAAATCCCATCTTTATTCACATCAACAAAAGGGGCATAATCTTGATCTTTGGGTAAAGATTGTCCATATTCTTTATGTAATTGCGGGTTATTTTTCGCCGGATAGTATCTTAAATTATCCGTTATGTTGCCAAAGGCTTTAAAGTCATTGATTTCTGTTCGATATACTTTTGAGATGCGATCAAAATTACTACAATTCAATTGATCAGTAGTTTCATTTTCTAAAGGACCGGTCCAAAAATCATTACCAGATTGCCGATAGGTGTTAGCAGCCACTCTTAAGGTTTTAGAATCGTCTAAACCACCCATCCATATCGCTCCGGCAAAAATTACATGTTTTTTTATTCCAGAATCTGTTTTAGGTACTTCATAACGGGCATTGTTTAATCCCACCACATTGTACCTCCTTGATTGACTCTTGCTCTAACACTATTTACATCCAAAAAATCATAGGCAGTTGCTACTTTACAATCAAAGGTTTGTTGAGCCATACCTTTGTTGCCAACACCGAGTGTCATTATAACAATTGCGGCAAGTAAATTTATTTTCATTACTTTTTTATTTTAAAAGATGAGTTTCAAATTAAGTTGTAAGATAGGATAAAAAAAAGATACTACTTCGCACCATTTGTAACTTTTGTGTAAAAGAAGGTCTTATCAACAAATGCTTTGTAAAAGGGGATTACTGTTTTTTTTGAACATAGCCTTTTTTAAAGTTATTTAATATTAGTCGTATATTTGTAATGTACTAAATAGTTTAAATTGCAGTTTATTAGATGCAAATCCACATTTATCTGTTATCAAATAACAATTCTATCTTAAAATAATAATAAATATAAATAAAGAAAACAATGCGCAAACAATTTACGCTGATCCTTTCAGCACTCGTGCTAAGTATAGCCTGTGTTTCGGCAAACATTTCTGATGAACGTTTTTCTAAAGAACAGATTTTATTGTCCGTTATATTAAGTCATATTGATGAATATCATTATGATAACATGAAATACACTGACGAGTATGCTGAAAAGGTGTATGATTTGTATTTAAAAAATATTGATCAACAAAAAAGATATTTACTTCAATCGGATGTAGCCATTTTAGAACCCTACAAGTTAGAGTTAGATGAATTTGTACAGGATCTCAATTTCGAATTTTACGAAAAAGCCCACACTACTTTAATTGAACGGCAAAAAGAATTAAAAGGCTATATTGATGAAATTTTAGCCGAACCATTTGATTTTTCTGTTAATGAGAGTATCGAGTTTGATGAAGAAAAATTAGATTTTTGTGAAACCAAAGCTGAATTAAAAGATCGTTGGAGAAAAATTTTGAAGTACAATGTAATGATTAGAATTTCCGATCATTTAAATGCACAAGAAGAAGAGAAAGAAACTGCGGAAAAGGAGAAAGCAACAAAAAAAGAATTAGCTGAAGAATCGGTTAATGTTAAAGGTGATGAATTAGTTGATGATTTAAAAGTAGAGGAAAAAAAAGAACCGAAAACTTTTGAGGAGTTAGAAGTAGAGATGCGTGAAAAGGTAGCTAAAACCTATAATGATTGGTTTGTTCGCTTAAACCAACGCAATGACGATGATTATTTTGCACAATATGTGAACGCCATAACACAAGCTATTGATCCACACAGCAGCTATTATCCGCCGGAAGATAAGGAAAACTTTGACATTAACATGCGCGGCAAGTTAGAAGGCATTGGCGCACGTTTAACACAAGAAGGTATTTATACCAAAGTAAACGCTATTATTCCAGGTAGTCCATCTTCTCGACAAGGGGAGTTAAAAGCCGAAGATACCATTTTAAAAGTAGCGCAAGGTGAAGACGAGCCGGTTGATGTAGTAGATATGCCATTGGATGAAGTAGTAAAATTAATTAGAGGCAAAAAAGGAACGGAAGTACGCTTAACCGTTAAAAAAATTGATGGTACGCAAACCGTTGTCCCAATCATTAGAGATGTGGTTATTTTGGAAGATACCTACGCCAAAAGTGCCGTAATTGAAAATGAAGGAACCAAATTGGGTTATATTGATTTACCTTCTTTCTATTCTGATTTTAGTGATCAACGCAATGGCAGAAGTTGTTATAAAGACATTAAAATAGAATTAGAAAAATTTGAAAAAGAAGATATTGAAGGTTTGGTAATTGATCTGAGAAACAACACCGGTGGATCTTTACAAGATGTGGTTCAAATGGTGGGTTTGTTTATTGAGCAAGGTCCTATAGTGCAGGTAAAAGGTAAAAAAGGTCCGGCACGTTTACATAATGATTACGATCCATCGGTACAATATGATGGTCCCTTAACCGTATTGGTCAATTCTAATAGTGCTTCGGCATCCGAAATTTTTGCGGCTGCCATACAAGATTACGATCGCGGCATTGTAATCGGTAGCGAATCTACTTATGGAAAAGGAACGGTGCAACGTTTTCATAACTTAGATAGAATGTTGAACCCAGAATTTGCCTATGTACGTCCGTTGGGATCGGTTAAGTTAACCATTCAAAAGTTTTATCGTATAAACGGCGGTTCTACTCAAAAAAAAGGCGTGGAACCCGATATTGTTTTGCCAGACACTTATGCAGAAATTGAATATGGCGAACGCTTGAAAGATAATGTGATGCCTTGGTCAGAAATTAAACCGGCAAAATATACTTCAGTTGATGATTTAAGCGATGAGGTGGTGAGTATAAAAGCCAGTAGTACTGAGCGTGTTAAGGATAGTGAATTGTTTCAGTTAGTAAGAGAGCAAGCACTAAAGTTAAAAGAGCAGCGCGACAATACCGACAGAAGTTTACACTTCGAAACCTTTAAAGCCGAAAACGATGCGCTTAAACAAGACGACGATAAGTTTGATGATTTAGAAAAGAAAATTGAAAGCATTACAATTGCCAACTTAAAAGATGATGTGGACGAAATTGAAAGTGATGAAAGCAAAAAAGAACGCAATGAAGAATGGTTGAAAATTTTAAACAAAGATTTCTACATTTATGAAGCCCTGAATATTTTGGGCGAGTTGAAATCTTAGTAAAATAAAATATCATATATTGGAAAATCTTGTAGAGCAGCGTAATAACTGTTTTACAAGATTTTTTTATTGAAGCGAAACAATGCAGCTTTTAGGTAACGGGCTCCCCGCTATCCGTTCAAATGCTGCGGCAATGCTTCAGTTGCCAACGCTTCAGGCAGCATAACCACTGCTATCGGGGCTAATTTATAAACCGCAGTCGTCTTTTCAAACGCGCCAAAATCCGGACTCTATCAAGATGCCTCAAATTGTACGATGATGTTTGTGTCGAAGTGATCGCAAAATGAACTTAACTTTGCCAAACTTTACTTACCTAATCATTATAGGTAAACAATAATTCATCTAAATCTTCCATATTGGTGTAACCCATTTTATGTCCTTGTAATTCAAAATCTTCATCTAAAAAAACCAAACAGGGTATTGAACGAGCCTTCAATTCATATACAATTTCATTATGCCCGGTATTAGGATGAATGTTGTATTCTTTACCCCGGTAAGTTAAGGTTTTGGCTTCTTCGGCATCAAC
This sequence comes from uncultured Chitinophagales bacterium, assembly GCA_938023075.1. Taxonomy (GTDB): domain Bacteria; phylum Bacteroidota; class Bacteroidia; order Chitinophagales; family JAHDHT01; genus CALHDG01. The sequence continues at coordinate 1,753 of CALHDG010000253.1, read as the reverse complement.
TTTTACAGCGTAATAATGCTCATTTATATATTTTATAATGTTGCTTTCTTGGTAGGTGGTTTCTTCGTAGCGTTTACTTTCTTCGCACCAAATGGCGTATACCATAATTAAAATATCTTTCGGCTTGCTTAACATGGCAGTTTCCATTTCAGGCAAGGTCATCCAATTGATAGTCGGATTTTTGGGTGTGGTATTTGCTTCTTCTTTTACAGTTGGGGCGGTGGTTTTGTTTTCGTTTACACTGTTGCTGGCACAGGCAGTTATCACTACTATACAAACAATAAGTATAAAGTTTGCAAATATTATAAGCTGATCAGATCGCATATTAAACACTATTAAAAAAATCAAAATTAAACATTAAAATTGACATTTGGCTTTTTTTGATTTGCTTTAATCCATCTCTATCAAAACATAAATAAGTTTATCTTTGAATAAAAAAAATCAGCAATGGCAGAAACTGCAGTTAACCAAACTTAACCCTTTTATTTAAAAGAAGCAAAGCTTAAAGGTTACAAATCTATTAAAGAGGCTGAAGTAGAATTTTGTGATGGCTTAAATATTATTATCGGAAAGAATGCGAGTGTGAAGAGCAATTTGTTGGAGATGTTGTATAAAGCTTTACATATTGATACGCAACCCACAACGCTCAAATTTTTGAACAACTTAATTTTCAAGAGGTGTTAAGTTGTACTTACTTTAACCAATTCATATTCAATTTCAAAGAGTTATTATTTTTGAATGAATAAAGATTTTATATATTTAATTCATAAAATAATAAAACCATGAGAGTTACCAAGCAATTAGTGGATGATTTGAGCTATAAAATAATTGGCTGTGCTATTGCCGTACATAAAGAATTAGGACCCGGCTTATTGGAAAGCGTATATGAAAAATGTTTTTTGAGAGAATTGCAATTACAAAAGTTAACAGCCGTATCTCAACAAAAAGTACCTTTGGAATATAAAGGCGTTTATTTAGAAGCAGATTTACGATATGATGTATTAGTAGAAGATTTGATTATTGTTGAACTGAAAGCGATGGCAGGCATCTTGCCTATTCACGAGGCGGTATTGTTAACCTATATGAGAATGTTAGAAAAGCCAAAAGGAATTCTTATTAACTTTAACTGTACCAACATTTTTAAATATGGACAGAAAACCATGGTTAATGAGTTTTATCGGGATTTGCCGGATTACTAAATGGTATGTTTGAACCACATAGGCAGATAGAACACATAGCATAAGGCATATTTTCGAAACTTACTATGTGAACTAAAATATCTATGTGGTTCAAAGAAAGTAGCGTATAATATTAGAACTACATAGACTATGTATTACAAGGAATCTATGTGAACTAAATATCTATGTGGTTCAAAGAAATACTGTCTAAGCATACATTATTAGAACCACATAGGCAGATAAAACACATAAACTATGTATTACAAGGAATCTATGTGAACTAAATATCTATGTGGTTCAAGGAAAGTAGCGTATAATATTAGAACCACATAGGCAGATAAAACACATAGACTATGTATTACAAGGAATCTATGTGAACTAAATATCTATGTGGTTCAAGGAAAGTAGCGTATAATATTAGAACCACATAGGCAGATAGAACACATAGCGTATGTATTACAAGGAATCTATGTGAACTAAATATCTATGTGGTTCAAGGAAAGTAGCGTATAATATTAGAACCACATAGGCAGATAGAACACATAGCGTATGTATTACAAGGAATCTATGTGAAC
>CALHDG010000252.1 GCA_938023075.1 uncultured Chitinophagales bacterium | reverse complement strand
TAGTTAGCCCGGCAGGATTCGAACCCGCATCACTGGGGTCGAAACCCAGCATGTTATCCATTACACCACAGGCTAATGTTGGGTGTTACAATTTGTGGGAATGACAGGAATCGAACCTGTTCAGCCCGAAGGCACCAGTTTTACAGACTGGCTCAACTCTCCAACGTTGACGCATTCCCCACTTTCAAAAATTTATGCTTAGTTTAAAAATGCCAGCCTTAACCTCCCTCCAGTTTTGAAGTTTGGACATTTAATTTTTGAAATATTTATATAGTTGGGGCATTGGGCTTCGAACCCAAGACTCCGGGCTTAAAAGGCCCGTGCTCTACCAACTGAGCTATACCCCAATATTTTTAGTAGCTTGCTTTAACAATTACTTAAAATATGTTTGTCTGGAAAGCAGGATTTGAACCTGCGACCCCCCACTTCCAAAGCGGGTAAACAACCTGACCGTTATCTTTCCAGATATTTCTCCTTTCATAAAAAAAACATTGCGGAGAGTAAAGGTTTCGAACCTTTGCTGCATTACTGCAAACTTGTTTAGCAAACAAGCGTGGCGAACCAACATCCACCTACTCTCCAAAAGTTGTGTTGCGGAAGGAGTGAGAATCGAACTCACAAGGCTTTTTACGGCTCAACGGTTTTCAAGACCGCTACAGTCACCCATCTGTTTGTCCTTCCAAAAATTATTTAAAATGCTTAAGGCTGCCCCGACACCAATTGTAGTGCCGGGGCTTGCTGTACTCCGGACGGGAATCGAACCCGTGTCTCCTGATAGAAAGTCAGGGATACTAACCACTATACGACCGGAGCAATTGAATTGAGAAAGTGCCGGACATTAAAAAAGCACCTCCCAATCCGGGAGGTGCTTTACTATATGTTGAATTGAATAGGTTTCTATTTATTCAGATAGCGAAACATAACTCCCTCGTTTTTGGTTTAACGGTTGTTCCATATACAGACTATGCTGCTCATAATTTGAGCGAAGGCTGCAACTGGAATTATTATATATCTTGTTATGTTTCATTTTATATTTTATTGAATGTTGATATGTATTTCGTTTTACAAAGAGAAGAACTGTTGTACGGTCAATAAAGTTCCCAAGGGCTAAATTTTTTTTCAATTTTTTTTTGACTGTAGTTACGCGAATTCGATTCGCTACAAAAAATCGATAAGATTTTCAACGTGGTTGAAGCTTTCTTGTTTTGGACTGCCACCGTTTTTTTTCTTTTTAAGAAGAACCGAAGTTTTTAAACTAGCTCCGATTTGCGAGCCTAAGACGCTAAAGTGCTGTGGGTTTTAAATTTGGCCACTACAAAGCTTGCGAAGTTTAGTTTTGTGTTATTGGTTATTTTTTACTTTAAAGTTCTATGCAGTCAATAAAGCTCATACTGTCGGTTACTTTAGCAATTACAATAGTTGTAAACATACAATATCATATTAATGTAACTATTTTTAGCTCAAATAATTAAATTTAAATTATAGAAATTTAAGAATAAAACGACACTTAAATATATGATTTGGTACAATGCTTGATTATTTAATCGTATGGACCATAAAATTCTCGCGCTATTTTTTGTATTATTATCTATTACTACTCAAGCTAAACTCGATCTGTCTTTCAGCAAAACCAGAGGTTATTTTAATAGCTCTTTTTCATTAATTATCGAAGCGGATGATCCCAATGCCATTATCCGATACACCACCAATAGCAGAACGCCTACTTTTAATGTTGGTTCTACCTATAATGGACCAATTAATATCAATAAAACAAGGGTGGTTAAAGCATTTGCCTATTCTTCAACTGACACTACTAAAATAGAAGCGCATAGCTATATTTTCATGAACACTGTTTTAAATCAGCCAGACAATACCACAGGCTTTCCATATGCAACTGGTTTTTCTACTAGCATTAAAAACGATGGAACCTATGGTGCCTTATTAGATGATGCTTTATTGGCTATACCCATTATGTCACTCAGTTTATTTTTAAACGATTACGGTTTCATCTACAATAATAAAGGTATTTCAAAACAAGCCTATATAGAATATTTTGATCCAAATAATACCGGCGAAAGCTATGGAAGACCAACAGGAGCATCCACCTATGGCAATACTTCATTTAACGCAGAAACTGCCAACAAAAAAAATTACCGTTTACGCTTTAAAGAGGAGTTTGGTGCTTCAAAGTATAAGCATAAGATATTTGGTGACGAAGCCACTGATGAATTTGATGTATTAGACTTGCGTTGTGGCAGTCAAGAATCTTTTGATAGAGGAGGCGTACAAAACATACACGAACAAATTATGAAAAACTGGCAAATACAAACCAGTGGCTATGGTGTGCACGGAAAATTTGTGCACTTGTTTATTAATGGTATTTATTGGGGGGTTTATACAGTTTGTGAACGACCGGAGAATTCATTTGGTGAATCGTATTTTGGAGGCGCAAAAGAGGAATATAATACGGTTAAAGCGACCTGCTGTGATACCGAAGCATTAGCAATTGATGGAACCATTACATCTTACAACTACATGAAAACTCAAACCAATAACTACCCGGCTATTGAGCAATATTTAGATATAGACCATTTTATTGATTATGTAATGATTTGTAATTATGGACCACACGGCGATTGGCGCACTTGGAATACCTATGCCATTGATAATCCCGCTGCTAATGTACCGTATCGCTTTTTTGTATGGGACCCAGAACCCTCTTTTAAAAATGATTGGTACTATACCGATAATATTGTTGATACCCGCGACCACGAAGATATATGGCAACCCTTAAAAACTCATGCTGATTTTAGAATGCGTTTTGCCGACCACGTGGAATGTAATTGCATGCAAGCCGACGGTGCTTTAAACCCCAATAAGGCAACTGCTTATTATGATGCAATATTTCAACAAAACAAATTGGCATATTTGGCAGAAGCTGCACGATGGGCAAATAAAAATTTGTACAATAATTTTTTAAACTACCGAAACGATATTGTAAATACCAATTGGTTTTTTGACAGATCGCAATCTTTAATCAATAGCTATAAAAGTAATAACCTCTATCCTGATTTAGACGCCGTTACGTTTAGCCAATACGGGGGCATCATAAATAATGGAACAAACCTTACACTAAACAATCCGAATGGTACGGGTTCTATAAGATATACTATTGATAGAAGCGACCCTAGAGCTGCCGGAGGCGGCTTATCGGCAACCGCTCAAACTTATAATGAACCGATTAGCTTGCCAAGCGGTGTTTACGAAGTAAAAGCCAGGATTAAAAAAAATAACGATTGGTCTGCCATGTGTCCGCGTAAATTTTATGTTGACCAAAATTATAGTGGTTTAGTTATTAATGAAATTCATTACAATCCAGAGGATAGTATTTTCTTTAATCCTTCAATTAATGCTATTGATACGGTTTCTGGTAGAAACTTTGAATTTATCGAATTGAAAAATACTGGCAATCAAGCGGTTTATTTAGAAGATGTTCACTTTAATAAAGGAATCACTTTTAGGTTTGAACAAAACAGCATCATTTTACCAGGTAGCTTTGTAGTAATTGCTGAAGATGCTTTTTGGTTTGAACAAAAATATGGTTTTCCACCAGAAGGAACCTTTTCTGGTAAATTAGAAAACAGTGGAGAAAGTATTTGGCTACTAGATCCTTTTGATCATATTATCGACACCTTAAAATATGATGACACCTTACCGTGGGACACCATACCAGACCGTGGCAAATATTCTTTAGCTTTAATTGATGCCAATTTAGATAACACGAATGCAACTAACTGGTCTGCCCAAGCTATCTACACCAGCCCAAATGCAGCAAATGTTTTTTGTGATGGATCATTAACTTTTAACGAAGTCATTATTCCTGCATCTTGCAATAGTTTAAATGATGGCTTTATTAACGGCAACGCTTCGGGCGGTCAGGCACCATACACTTATCAATGGAATACTGGCGCAAACACTAATACAATAAGTAATTTAAATGCCGGCACTTATACCTTAATAGTAACTGATGCAGTTAATTGCCAATATGAAGCAAGTTATCAAATAACAGAACCGGCAGCCTTATCAGCAACTGTGCAATCAACTAACCAAAGCTATTATCAAACCGATGATGGTACAGCTATGGCAACTGCAAGTGGCGGTAATGCACCGTATACCTACAGTTGGTCAAACGGAGCAAATACGGCATCAGTTAACAATTTAGCACCCGGCAATTACACGGTTACAATTACCGATGCTTTTGCTTGTTCAATTACAAAAAATACAACTGTTCAGGCAATTGATTGCAGTACCTTAAATGTTTCAGTAAATAAAACCGATCAAAGCTATTATCAAACCAACAATGGTATGGCTGAAATAAATGTAAGTGGAGGTACAGCACCTTATGCGTATACTTGGTCAAATGGATCAACTATTGCCTCTATTGCCAACTTAGCTCCTAATTCGTATTTCGTTAATATACTTGATGCACTCGGATGCTCCTTAAGCTATTCAATTGTAATAGAAGCTGTATTATGCAACCAGCTTCAAGTGGATGTGCGTATTGAGCACGAAAGCTGCTATGGAGCAAACGATGGTTTACTGCAAATTACCAGCATCGAACATGGCACAACGCCTTATTCTATTTTATGGTCAACCGGTATTACCGGAACGGTAAGCAATAACTTATCAGGCGGAACTTATCAATTAGCTGTTACCGATAAACAAGGCTGCCCTTTTAATAATAGCTATACCATAAATGCCGCAACAGAGCTGAGTGCCAATACCACAGTTGAAATTGCTAGTTCAGACCAAGCAAGAGACGGTGCTATCGATTTGACCGTAATTGGAGGTATCGCTCCCTATTCTTATTACTGGTCAAACGCTGCTACCTCGCAACATGTTAACGGTTTATTACCAGGTACCTATTGGGTTAGCGTGTTAGATGCGAATAATTGTCAAATACTGATTAATAATATTAAGGTGGGTAACAATTGTCCAAGTTCAATTATTCAACAAAACCAACCAGCTTTAACCACGGCAACTTTTCAGGTTTCAGATTTTATTCAATCGAATGGAAGAATAGATTTGAATGAACATGTTAACTTTAAAGCAGGTGATTACATTGAGTTATCTAATGATTTTGAAATTATTCAGGGAGCTCAATTTGAGGCAGTTATTGAAGGATGTGAATAAACTATTTGCTGCCATTAAAACCTAACTACAAAACCAAGCCCATTAGAAGAAGCGGCAAACTCAATTTGCGGTTTGAAACTGCTTTTGGTTTGATGTTTTAAGGCATGATTATGCACTTGAATGGCTTGAAACGCTTTTCTGTTAGCTCTTACAAAAACAGGTAAAGTGATACCGGTAAATATCACACCAAACATTATTGGTATATCAATCGGAAAATATATACTGCTTACAGCCGCACTTAAAGTTAAGCCGGTAAATGTGCCGCCAATTACAGTTACTACAATGCCAATGGCTTTTCTTCTTTTTGCTGCCCGCATCAATTTTTCAGCAACGAGGTTACCAGCAATTTTATTGGATAGATCACCCATCTTTAAACGCGCTCCATCTTGAGAAAACCTATACATCAAGCCTATTTTTTCAGCATCAATTTTTTGCGCTGAACTATAAAGCACTATATTCAACAAAAAGAAAAGCATAAGTGTTAATCTAATTAGCATAATACATTTGATTTTAAAACTTGATCAGTAAGCCTATGCCTTGTTGAGAAGCAGCAAGATGAAATTGCGGTTTAAATTGACTACCTGATGTATTTGGCAATGATTTATTGTAGATGCGAACTGATTGCCTTGCCCGTTTGAAACCACTATTACTTAGTGGTATGCCAATACCAGCGGCTACCACACCACCGGCAGCTAACAACCAATTAGGTTCTCCCCCTCCAATGGCACTACCAATTGGCCAACCGATTAAAAAGCCCCCAATTCCTGATAAGATCGTACCCATTTCAATATTTGATTTGGCTGACCGCATTAATTTTCTGGCTTCCATATTACCAGAAACTATTTTGGCTACTTCTTTAATTTTTAAAGGCTTGCCATTTTGAGTAAATTTATAGCCGGCAAAAACTTTTTCTGAATTAATTTTTTGCGCTGAACAAGTAAATATTACGAAAAGTAAACAACTGATGCTTAAGAGAATTTTAATCTTCATTATGTTTCAAATTTTGACCAAATATAGCATAACAAATGGAAATCATCAAGCCCCTTTTGGCTGTGGATAAATTTCTTGCTAATTCAACAACTAAATTTTTACATTTCATACTTAAAAATGAACGTGTAAAAATTAACAGTCTTATGAAAAAAAATATACTTCTTTTTGTTTTACTATTGGGGCTTTGTACTCAATTGCTGGCACAGATTACTACTTCTGCCTTAACCGGTTTTATAAATGATGATAATGGTGAGCCATTGCTGGCAGCCACCGTAAAAGCCACTCATCTACCTTCTGGAACTATATTTGGTGGCATCACACAAGAAAGTGGGCGATATATTATCAACAATATGCGTATTGGCGGACCTTATGCTATCGAGGTTAGTTATTTGGGCTACGCCACCGAAAAAATAGAAGGGATATATTTAACCTTAGGACAGCAATACAACCAAAATTTCACTTTAAAAGAAACTGAAGTAACCGGCAGCGAGGTAGTTATTGTAGACTCGAAAGACCCCATTTTAAACAGCGAACGAACCGGCGCGGCAACTTCCTTAAGCCGGGCAGAGTTAGACCGCTTACCAACCATTAGTCGATCTGCTGCAGATTATACCAGGCTAAATACCATGGCTGCCGAAGGCGGTTCTTTTGCCGGTAGAAACGATCAGTTTAACAACTACTCCTTAGATGGCGCTATTTTTAATAATCCTTTTGGTTTAGATGCCGCAACACCCGGTGGGCAAATTGATGCACAACCGGTTTCGCTTGATGCCATTGAACAAATAAGTGTTGAAATTGCGCCTTACGATGTTTCTTATTCTGGTTTTACAGGGGCTTCTATTAATTCGGTTTCTAAATCAGGCACTAATGAGTTGAAGGGAACGGTTTTTGGCTTTTTTAGAAATGCAGCGATGACCGGCGGTAAAGTTGGTGGACAAGATATTTTTAAAGGCGACCCCAGCCAGTCGCAATTTGGCTTTAGTTTAGGTGGACCCATTGTTAAAAATAAAATTTTCTTTTTTGCCAATATGGAACGTGAAGATAGAACGGATCTGGGTTCGCTTTGGGTTCCTAATGGCACGGCTAATGAAAGCGGCAATGTTGCCCGCGTACATATAGATGATATGCAGATGGTGTCTGATCTGTTAATGCAAACATATGATTACGATACAGGAGATACCCGCGACTTTCTGCATGAAGCCGATAACACCAAAGGCTTGTTAAAGTTAGATTTTAATTTAAGCGACCAACACAAGTTAATGGCAAGCTATAATTTTTTAAGTGGATATAAAGATAAACCGGCACACCCTTCTGCTTTAGGTAGAAGAGGACCCGACTTTCAAACGCTACAATTTGAGAACAGTGGGTATCGCATCAACAATTTACTACACCAATTTAGAGCAGAGTTACGCTCCATTTTTAACAATAAAATATCCAATAAATTTACTGCAGCTTATACTCAATTTAGAGATCATCGCGAGCCCAAATCTTCGCCATTTCCGGTGGTGAACATTAGTAAAGATGGTATTCGCTATATCATTGCCGGGCACGAACCGTTTTCTATTAATAATGTGTTAGATCAAGATGCTTTTCAATTAAAAAATGAACTTTCTTACTTTAGTGACCGGCATAATATTTCTGGTGGGATTGCTTTTGAGCGTTTTGATTTTAATAACAGTTTTAACTTAGGCGTTTATGGGGGATCTGCTTTTGCGCCTGATATTCCTATAGAAAGTTTTCAGACGGTTATTGATACGGGTGGTTTAGATGGTTTAGTGGCAGCAGCAGCAAACACCTTCGAAACCAATAGAAATATGAATAGTTGGGCATTGGCAGAAACTAACGCGGGTCAGTTTTCTATTTATGCACAAGATGAGATTGCCCTTAATCAACAACTCAATATAACTGTAGGTTTACGTATTGATGTACCGTTGTACTTTAATACCGCCACTAAAATTCAAGAAAATCTTGAACGGAATTGTTGCTACGACCCAGAGGTACAATATTATGATGAAGCAGGTAATGGCGTTAAATTTGATCATACGACTTTGCCTTCCTCAACTCCTTTAATTAATCCGCGTATAGGTTTTAATTATGATGTTCGAGGAGATCGCACACAACAATTGCGTGGTGGAACCGGTTTGTTTTCTGGTCGTTTTCCTTACGTTTGGGTGGGCAACCAGGTTGCTAACCCTAATGCTTTCTTTTATAATATGACCGATCCTAATTATAAATACCCACAAATATGGCGAACCAGTTTGGGTTACGATCAACAATTTGGTGAAGGTTGGATTGGTACCATTGACATGGTCTACACTAAAGATCAGCAAGCTCAGGTGGTGAACAACTTTGGCTTACAACTACCCACACAAACTTTGGAGGGCGTGGAAAATAGACCAATTTACGGACCAAATGATCGCTTAACCAATGCCTATGTATTTACCAATGTTAATGGTGGCTCGTCTTTTAACACCTCTTTATCTGTAGAAAGAAATTGGAACAACACTTACATAAAACTAGGCTATAATTTTTTAAATGCGACCGATGTAATGAGTATAGATGCCGAAATTTCAAGTGATGCTTATGAACGAAATCCTGCAAATATTGAACATACGAACCGACCGTTGGTTTCTCCTTCTTTGTATGGTAACCGGCACCGGATAGTTGGTACGGCATCAAAACGTTTTAATTGGGGCAACCCCCGTTTTGGCACTACCGCAACCTTATTTTTTGAATATGTTGAAGGAGGCAGATACAGCTACACTTATGCCGGCGACATCAACAATGATGGTTCTAATTTAAACGATCTACTTTACATACCCACCGATGCGGAAATTGATCAGATGACTTTTGGAGGAGATAATGCAGGTGAGCAAGCCACCGCTTTAAAATCATTTATTGTTCAAGATGCATATTTATCCAATAATAGAGGTAGCTATGCCGAAAAGTACGGAGCCTTATCCCCTTGGTACAATACTTGGGATGTTCGGATTTTACAAGATATTGGTATTAACGATAAACAAAAATTTCAACTGAGTTTTGATGTGTTGAATGTTGGTAATTTAATCAACTCGAATTGGGGTGTCCGGCAATTGGCAACTAATACGTCACTGTTTCAACCCATTGCGGTAAGTGTTACCGATGGCGAGCCGGTTTATAATTTTGACAGTCGCTTAACCGAAACCTTTCAAAATGACTTTAGTGTAAATAGCCGTTGGCGTTTGCAAATGGGTTTACGGTTTGTTTTTTAATTGGTACTACACCCATTTTAATGGGAGCTGTTTTATGTAAATATACAAGGTAAGCCGGACTAATTCCCCTTCAAATGTTGAAGAGCCTGTGCCGATAATTCGGCAGGTGGGCTTTTTCCTAAGAAAAAGGTCGGGGTAGTTTAAAAGCTTAGAAAGGACTTTTTAAAACTTCTCATTAAATTCATAGAAGAACATTTTAAATTACGCAGACCTCTCAGCGTCTTTTACGAGAGACACTGTTGAAGAAAAAATTGTATGCCAGATCTGAAAAGGTCTGGCTTTTTTTGTATCAGAAAACTTAAATCTTTAACAGGAAAACATCAAACCTAAAAAAATCACTACATTTAGGCTATGAAAACACAAGGAATCTTTTTTCTTCTGCTTATTTGTCAACAACTGAATGCAAGCAGTTGGCAAGGCGATTATATAATTGACTCGCAATTAAAAGCGAATCGGTTTGTTGAACAATGTAACTGCGCTTCAATAGATGGAAACTTATATATTTCGGGGGATGATATTGTTCAATTGGATAGTTTGTACATACTGGAAGAAGTAAGTGGAAACGTTGAAATTTTTCAAAACTACAACCTAAACAATTTGGATGGCTTAAATAATCTCAGTACAATACAAGGTGATTTGAACATCATCTACAACAACAAATTAACAAGGTTATCCTTTTTTAAAAAGCTTGAAAAAATATCGGGAAGTTTAATCATAAGCGAACACGAATATCTTAATTCTATTGAAGGCTTTGAAAATTTAGTAAACATTGAAAATTTGATCATCATTCAATTCAATTATAACTTAACAGAACTTAAGGGCTTTAAAAAGTTAGCCTACTTTAGTGATCTGATCTTATCAGATAATGATGAATTGATTTCCATACAAGGATTTCCCGGTTTAATAAAAACCAATAGCATATTAATTGAGCACAATGAGGCAATGCAAAAAATTGAAGGCTTTAACCAATTGGATTCGGTTGGTTCATTTATTACCTTAACAAATAATCCATCTTTAACCGGTATACATGCCTTTAACCAATTAAAAGAGTTGAATGGTAATTTGTCAATTGAGAACAATGACACCTTAACCAATTTTTCAGCCTTTCAACAGTTGCAAAACATACAAGGGAACTGCCATTTCCGGTTTCCTGATAATATTAAAGAAGATGCTCATTTTCCGAACTTGTTAAGCATTGAAGGGAAATTAAAAACCAATATAACCAACTTTCAACAGTTGGAAAATGTTACTCGACTATGTATTACAAACGATATTATAAAAGATACACTTCACGGTTTCCCTGCATTGCAAAAAGTTGTGGCTTTAGATATTAGCAGAAATGATAGTTTAACCCACATTGCTGCCTTCCCAAAATTAGAAAGTGTTTCTTCTTTAATTATTAGCTATAACGAAAATTTGTTAGCAATTGACGCATTCAAAAACCTTAAAAGCACTTCAGTTATACACATACAACAGAATGCATCTTTAGAAAGCATGAATGGGTTCGACAAATTAAAAAATGCATCTGTTATATATATAGAATACAATGCCTCCTTAAAAAATTTACATTCATTTAATGCTTTGCAAAAAGCTGATAGTTTAATCCGTATTTCAGACAACGAAAACTTATTGGTTATTGATGGTTTTCAAAATTTAGAAATTGTAGAGGGCTTAGCCATTGCGGATAATAACAAGCTGAAAAGCATCAACAACTTTAACCAATTGAAATTAGTGAACTCCATATACATTGGCACTAATGATAAGCTACAAGAAATAAAGGGCTTTGAAGAATTAACAGTGGTCACGGATTTTTTAAGTATTCATGCTAATAATTTGTTAATCGTTATTCCTGAATTCAATAATTTATTAGAAGCTGAAGATCTTTGGGTGCGAGACAACACCAATTTACAAAGTATAAAAGGCTTCAAAAGCTTAACTTCAGTGGACAAAGTTTTAGACATTAGAAATAATGATAATTTGCTACTGATTACAGGATTTGATGCGTTGGAGTGGGTATCTAACCTAAGCATAGGAAATAGAAATTTACGAAATTTAGAGGCTTTTAGAAATCTGAGAGTAATTCAAAGACTTTATATTGTTGACAATATTCAGTTAAAATCAATTGATGTTTTTTCGAATTTAACTACATTAGTTGCTGATTTAATTTTGAGGGGAAACATCCAATTAAATTCGTGTTGCTTAATTAATTGTTGGCTACATAATGAAGTTATCAACGAAATCAGCACAAATACAATTATTAATAACGGGGAGCAATGCAAAAGTTTAGAATTAATTAAAATGAATTGTTCCGAACAAGCTTGCACCAACAAAGAATCAGACAATTTCTTTGGTCTGCAAATTTTAAATAACCCTGTTGAACAAAGCATGTTACTATTTGACTTTGTGAGTACAAATAATCAACTGATTAATTTCAAGATATTAAACATAAATCATCAACAAATAAGTAAAGGCACCATCACTGGATACACGGGCTTGAACAAAAAAGTCATCAGTGCCTTTAATTCTATGGCAAACGGATATTACTTGCTTGTATTAGAAAATGAAGAAACGATACTTGCGCAGAAGTTTTTGAAGATGTGATAACAGTTTCAGATGATGGAAATATGACTTACCTTTGCTACGAAAGCAACTACCTCCATTTTTCTAAGTCGTTCATTTACATAAGCTTGAGTCCAAATTCGAAGTTGCTAATTAATATTTTCCTCCGATAAGTCTTAAAAATTGTAGTTTTTTTATCTTAAGTGATACGGTATATTCGTCATCTCATATTAGTCATTCGCCAAATTCATCTTGAAACAAAACTATTTATTAGGAATGAGGAGAAAAAAAATTTACTAACTCTGATAAAGTCATTTTTTGATAGACGAGTTGAAAAACGCAGACATAGTGGGGCTAAGGCGAGGCTTTTCAAGGAAGTATATCGGAAAATGGCAAAGTCAGATGGTAAATTTATTTTTTTCTCATTCCTCAAACATTAAATCAAAATCAAATGAAAGAAAGAATTTGCTATTACGGACTAAAAAAATCGTTGGTTCTAACATTGATGGTATGGCTATGTCAATCTTACTATAGCCTTGCTCAAGAAACCGACCGGACAGAATCGCCTTATTTTTCAGTAGTAACTACCGATACTGCTGGTGTTGAATTTCCCTTACTGGCAACTAATGTAAAAGCCACAATTAGCGGAGTAATTGCCAATGTAGAGATAGAACAAGTGTATCAAAACTCAGGAGACTCCATTATTGATGCAACCTACATTTTTCCGATGTCGACCAATGCTGCTGTATACAGTATGCAAATGATTTTAGATGAACGGGTAATAGATGCAGAGATTAAAGAAAAGGCAGAAGCTCAACAAATTTTTGATGATGCAAATGAAGCCGGACAAACCGCCACGCTCTTAGACCAACAACGCCCCAATGTGTTTCAAATGAGTTTGGCTAACATTCAACCGGGCAATGTTTTACAGGTTAAAATGAAGTACACCGAATTAGTTGAACCCGAAAAAGGATTTTACCAATTTGTTGTGCCGAGCAGCGTGGGTCCACGTTTTACCAATGGCACCGAAGAGTGGGTTTTCCAATCCATTAAAGATTCGCTTGCCGTTGCCAATACCGCATTTAATATTGATTTAACCATTAATGCCGGGATGGAGGTAACTGCCGAATGCACCTCACATATCACCAACTTTGTCAATAATGGAACAACCGCGAGTTGCTATTTAGAAACCTCGCCAGGAAAAGATTTTATAGTTGACTACAACTTGGAAGGCAATCAAATTGAAACAGGCATGTTGTTGTACGAAGGCGAAGAAGAAAATTTCTTTTTAACCATGATTCAACCACCCAAATCTGACATAGCCTATGAAAGTCCTCCAAGAGAATATGTTTTTATTATGGATGTATCCGGTTCTATGCGTGGCGAGCCTATTGAAGTTTCTAAACAAATGATCTCTAATTTATTAAGTGGACTTAACCAAGATGACCGATTTAACATCCTCTTTTTTGCCGGTGGATCAGCCGTTTTTTCTCCCAACTCTTTACCCGTTACCCCACAAAATATTACCAATGCCATCGCTTTTATTGATGGTATAGAAGCGGGTGGAAGCACTCAATTATTACCGGCTATGCAACAGGCATTGAGTATGCAGGGCACAGCCGACTTTTCCAGAACCTTTGTAATTTTAACCGATGGTTATGTAACGGTGGAAAAAGAAGCCTTTGAATTGATCCGCCAAAACCTGAACAATGCAAACTTTTTTGCTTTTGGTATTGGTACAGGAGTTAATCGCTACATTATTGAGGGTATTGCTTATGTGGGTGAAGGCGAATCGTTTGTAGTAACCGATGTAATGAACGCCCAAAGCACCGCAGATACCTTTAAAGAATATATAGAACGGCCTGCTCTTACCAATATTCATACAGAGTTTTCAGGCGTTAATGTATATGATGTTGAACCTTTGAGCATTCCCGATGTGTTTGCTGAACGACCTGTAATCATTTATGGAAAATATGATCGAGCTGAAAATGGAACCCTAACCCTTTCTGGCGATCATGCCGATAGCCGGGTAGTAAAAACCTTAAACTTTCCTGATTATACCGCCAATGCCGATGAAAATATTGCCATTAAATATTTGTGGGCACGTAAAAAAATTCAACTAATAGCTGATTATGGAATTGCCAGTGATGAAAGTGATACCTTAAGTATTGAAGAAGAAATTACCCAATTGGGCTTACAATATAATTTAGTTACTGAGTATACCTCATTTGTAGCAGTTGACACCGCAGCCGTGGCAGGTATTGATGAAACCAATACTAATAGTTATACTTCGGATGATTTTAGTTTTGGTCCGGTTGGTCCACCAGGTGTGCCAGGTGTACCAGGAGCAGACGCTGCTCCACCTCCGCCACCATCTCCTGCACCACCTGCACCGCCAGCTATGCAAACGGTTTTCACCAATTATCCTTGGCTTAGCACCTATGTTAACCCAAACAATTGTGCTGGCGAAAGCATTACCGTTTACAATGCCGGTTCGTATAATTTCGTCCTCATTCAAAATGGAATTGACAGTAAACTCTATTTTGAAAACGGCACCTTCTATTGTAATGAAACACCAACCTATTCTTGTGTGGCTGCCTATAGCTTAAGTAATATTGCCCAAACTTGGACTTGCAGCAGCAGCCCTGCACCAACACTTGGCTGCACTGATGCTACCGCAAATAACTACAATGCACAAGCAACCGTTGATGATGGTTCTTGCACCTATTCGGCAGCACCCGATTGCTCAAACTACACCGGCACCTTCTTTTATCAAGATTGTGGTGGGTTAACTTATTACTTTATCCGTTTAGCAGATGGAAGAATTTTTGACCCTTACTTTGCCGATGGTATTGGCTTTACGCCTTATGAAGGTCAGGTCGTCTCTTTTGATTATGTGCCCAATATCGCTGTTACCACTCCATGCTCAGTTTCAGAAGCTCCCATTACCATTACCTGTGCTGAAGAAGTTAGAGGTAATATTTTTGAAGTATATGCTTGGCTAAATGAAATAGTGAACCCGAATAACTGTAATGGAGAAGTAGTGAAGGTGTATGATTTTGGCAGCTATGATTTTATTACAATTGAAAGTGCCGCAGGTACAGATCTTTATTATCAAAATGGCACTTATTATTGTTCAAGTTCTTTTTGTTTAGATTCTTATGGTATAGCAGATGCGGCTGATAGTTGGACTTGTGGAGATGCCGTTGCAAGCGTGCGAGGATGCACCAATGTCAATGCGTTAAATTACAATCCGGCAGCTAATGAAGATGATGGTTCTTGTATTGCTGCCGGCAACTGTGCTAATTATACCGGCACCTTCTTTTTTCAAGATTGTGGAGGCACGGAGTATTACTTTATTCGATTAGATAACGGTCGTATTTTTGATCCTTATTTTGCAGAGGGGATTAATTTTGTACCAACCGAAGGGCAAGTTGTACAGTTTGACTACGTTGCCAATACTGAAGTTACCACGCCTTGCTCGGTTTCAGAAGCACCTATTACCATAACTTGTGTTAATCCGGTAAGAGACTTTGTTTTCGATACTTATCCATGGTTAAGTACACTTGTAAATGTAAACAATTGTAATGAAGAAAAAGTTACGGTGTATGATGCCGGAAGCTATGAGTTTTTAACGGTAGAGACCGCCTCAGGTACAGATCTATATTATCAAAATGGCACGTTTTATTGTTCGGATGCGGTTGGCTTTTCGTGTGCTGCAGCTTATGGTTTAAGTAATATAGCCAACAGTTGGTCTTGCGGAGAGTTGCCTGCCGAAGTGCGTGGTTGTACCGACCCAACAGCTTCCAATTATAATTCTGCCGCTATAACAGATGATGGGTCTTGTACCTTTTCACCAACATTTGAATTTGATTTTACAGACTATCCCTGGTTAAATGCTTTGGTTAACCCTATTAATTGTGCTGAACAAGTAACCGTATCCGAATTTGATTTTGGCAACTATGCTTTCTTGTATGTTAGTACCATTAATGGCGGTTCTCTATATATAGATAATGGAACATTTTATTGTGAAGACGCAGATGGTCAAACATGTTTAAGTCGTTATAATTTAAGTAATCCGACCAGCAATTGGGCTTGTTCAGGTTTTACTTTTTATAAGTTTGATTACATATATACTATTTGTGCAGGTGAGTCAGTAACTTTAACAGCAGATTATAATACCAACAGTCGTCCTTGTAGTTGTCCACCTAATTGCGCACCTGTAGGTCCACCGGCACCACCAACCGTCATTTGGTCAGATGGGTCATGTTCCATAGCAGAACGTTGCAGTGTTAGTCCTACGGTTACTTCCAGTTACCAATCTAATGCAACGGCTATTGATGTAAGTGGGTCCATTTGCTTTATCGGAGGCCCTGCTCCTCAAGGTCCTGCCGGGCCAAATAGAATTACCGATTTTTTAGTAGTGGTAGAACAATGTCCTCCAAACAAAACGTTAAGCAGTGGGCATCATCAAAAAGAAGCTTTGCCTTCGTTCAACATCTACCCTAACCCTGCTACCGATAAAGTCTTTATCGACCTGTCAGATCAATCGATTGACGAAATTAAGTTAATGGATATTTCTGGTAAAGTAGTCAAGCAAATTGTAAAAGATGCAGATCAAGCAATTGTTGAATTAGATGTTAGTACGTTTAGCAAGGGTATTTATCTGATAGAAGCAAAAAATGCATCGGAACAAAGCATCCAAAAATTAATTATTGAATAAGACAATAAGTTTCGTAATTGTTCATATTAAGAAATATGAAAAAGATAAATTTATCAATATGATCTAGATTGGTTTTTTTTCATGGCGAGGTGAAAAGGAATCAATACAGATAGCAAATTTATTTTAGTAGCATTCCTAAAAGCCAGGCAGTAGTACTATTGCCTGGTTTTTTTCATATACTTGATTAGGCTCAGAAATCATGATTAACTTAAGTTTCGGCAGTAAAGTAATGTTCGAAGTTGTCCTTAAAATTCTGTCATTTCGAATGAAATGAGAAATCTTCCCTTCAATGTAAGTTAGTATTTCTTATTGCCTAAATCGTTTGAATTAGTTAATTTTGAAAGATAGTATGGAACAAGTACAATACATTTCTGATGTTGAAGGCAAAAAGTTAGCAGTTATCTTGCCAATAGAAAAATACAGAAAAATTTTAAACGATTTAGAGGAATTGGAAGATTTAAGATTATACGATGAAGCCAAAGCAGTAGATGACGGCGAGGGTATCTTACTTACCAATTATCTGGAGAAACGAAACATGAATCTTGAATAAATATACGGTCAAGTTAGGTAAGAAAGCAGAAAAGCAACTGGATAAACTATCTGATAAAGTTGCCAAACAATTACTAAAAACAATTTTTGAGTTAAGCATCAATCCACGGACCGTTTGGTTATATCAAATTAAAAGGAAGAGATGCCTATAGAATCAGAAAAGGAAACTACAGAATCATTTATGAAATTTATGAAACATTTTTGGTAGTAAAAGTAATTACCATTGGTGACAGAAAAGATGTTTATTGAAGCCAAAAAACATTGAATTGTCTCCCACACCCTTTAGGCTGAAGGTGTTATGACGACCTCATACTTTTCCATATTTCTGCATCAGTTCTTCCTTTACCACTTTCAAAGGAATAGCACTATCGGGATTATCCAAATAGTTTTGATAACGCCGGTCTAATTCGGTTTTAACTTCCTCTGAAAGCTCGTTATCGTCAAGGTTATTTTTAAATATCAAAAAGTCGACAAAATCAGCGACTTGCGGGAGTAACTCGTCCGGTAAAGTTTCTATTTTTTGATATAATTGTTTTGTGTCAATCATGATAAATTCGTTTACGCTATAATTTACAAAATAATAATCGTAGTCGCAATTTCTGCAAATAAAGGTAGTATTTAAATAGGAGGCATTTTTCAAAGTGCACATCATCAAACTTAATATTTAACAAACTTACGAACTACAGATTGATGATTGCCTTCGAGCGCTACCAAATAAACACCGGATTGAAACCCACTAACATCTAATGATTGTAACTTATTAATCTTATTTTGAACTACTTTTTTTCCAGATGCATCATAAATGGACATAGTATGATATGCTTGTCCGGCTTCTATGGTCACGAAAGATGAAGCTGGATTGGGAGCTATCAGAACTTCTGCATGAGCTACTAAGTCGTTTACATTGGTATAGGTTTGCTCACCTTTACCAAACACTTTTAGCTCAGTAAGACTAACCCAATCACCATCGTAAACAGCTGCTCCAAAAACTGTTATTTTGACGTATCTGGCTTCCACACTATCTATACAATTAATAATTGGAGTATTTGCTGTACCTGCAATTCTATTATTTGACCTTTCTACGATGGTGGTATAAGGTCCATCAATATCAGATGCAGCTTCTATAATAAATTGATAAGCTCTGTCTTCGTAGCAGGTAACTTCCGTCTGAGTAATCTCAATATCTCCTAGTAAATCAATTGTAGCTGATTGCGGAAATCCATTTACAGACCAGCGTGAACCGGTATCATCATCTACCAGGTTAGGCGCAATATTGTTTCCATCTGCAACACCGGTTGCTATAACCTGTTTTTCTAATGCCCAGTTAAACTCGCCGGCCGGAGAAAGAACTTTCAATAGTATCGAATCGCGAAATCCTCCAACATCTGATGTTGCGGTTACGGTAACTTCACCTTCAGCAATTGCTGTCAAAAAGCCGGTATCCGTTACGGTTGCTATGTTGGCATCATCAGACTCAAAAACCACATTTTGATTGCTTACATCAGCAGGCACAAACAAAGCCTCCAACTGAATGTTAGCTCCAACGGCAATATGTCCAATCTCATTCAATTCAATTCCGGTTACCTCAACTGGAATTTGAACCGTAATGTTGGTACTTAAAGATGTCTTTGATGCTCCTTCATTATCAGTTGCTCTGGCTGTTAAGGTATATGCTCCATCAGCTGGGTTTGTCCATGTAAATGAATAAGGAGCAGTACTGTCTTCTCCCAAAAGATTATTACCACCTTCAAAAAACTCAACCTTTGTAATTATGCCATCAGAATCTGCTGCATTTACATTAATGGTGATATCACTACCGGGTAAAAAATTAGTACCATTTGTAGGTTCGGTTATTGTAACCGAAGGAAAATAGTTTTGTGGAGTACCATCGCCTTCAAAAAGTTCATCAAAATGTGCGGTTGCCTCTCCATCATCCTGTAGATACACGCCAGCTTTCCAATAACTTGGGTAAGTCCAAAAGGAGACATCCATATTCACTTTTTCTTCTCCTTCAAAATCAATAATCATATTTCCATCAACTAATCGAATAGCACAGTTAAAATATCCTCCTGGATCTTCACCAAGATCTATATGAGTGGTATTGGAACCTCCATCATCTGTTTTAATGGCTGCCCATATATGATTAGCAGGGGTTTTAGCATTATGCTTATAAATTCTCAGTAAAGGTTTATTCGGTCCATCACCTGCATTGGCATCATCGTGAATTTGCATTACAGTAACTTGGTCACAAGTTTGCTCCACAATATCAATTCTTCCATGCAGCGCGCGATTCGCTTGTGTAAGGTTCCAATTGGTTTCATTTCGGAGTTCTGTTCGTTGGCTATCACCAGACTGGTTGAAAAGCATCTTATCACCATCAGTTACATAGAAATATACAGGATGAGTATAACCATTATTTAATGTAGACAGATGCGCTAAAGTAGCACTGGTAGGTGCCTGAAGCTTGCAGCCTGCCAAAAAAGCTTGGAATTTTGGTATATCGGATGGGGCATCATAAGCCGTTGGCGGCGTTGGAGCAAAGTGGGTAACCTCCAAAGCGAAGAAAGATACCTGCGCATATTCATCTTCATCTCCGGCATTGTTCTGATTATAGTTTCCAGCTTTAAAGTACATCCAATCATCCGCAAAGCCACTATTGGTCATATCTACTTCTTGAACAACATCAAGCTTACCGTCTCTACTAATGGTTACGGTTAATAAATTGCCAATTGCCTTAATCTCGTAACTAAAGATTTCTCCTAAGGCAATGCCATCTTCCGGATCGGACGCATTATTGCTTCTGCAACCAATCATCTCATACCATTGTTCAGCACTTGTAGTAGGTTCGTGGGCTATATAAATAGACCCCTTGGTGTTACTGGGCAATTTGCGATAATACAACCGGCAAGGCTCATCATCAGAAGCGTGAATTTGTCCAATAATAGTGCGACCTATTTTAAAACTTTCATTAGAAGTTTCGGATACATGGTCTACTGCTACGGTGGCAGTCATAATACCATCTACCCCTGCGGCAGCTTCTTGATTAGCCATCGTAGAAGAAGAAAATACCCAGTTATTTTTATTGATACCTTGAGTGCCTATACTGGTGTCTCCACAACGCATCATCTCTCTTAGCTCGTTTCTTGGATAGCTGCTGCCACCCGTCATACCATTATTGGGACACCAAAACACCATAGCACCGGTAACCGGATTTGTATAGAATTCATCTTCTACAAAATAGCCATTTGTAAGAATGCTTTCATCCCTTTCTGTTTGATTGGGGCGGGTTAATTTCCAACAAGAAAGGTCAAAATTTCCACTTGGGGGGAGGTTTGGATTTAACACTTGTGCCGATAATGCATTAATAACTATATTCAATGATAACATCATCAATATAGACCTAATATAAGAAGGAGTAAATGAAAACTTAAATTGTAACCTTAGGAAGTAAAAGCCAAATGACAATTTCATAATTAAAAACTTTGAATACACTATGCTAAAATAATGCTCAATTAAGTGTACAAGTATTATAGAAAAGAGCATTATATAAAATCCAAAAATTGATTAACCAAAAATTGGTCAACCAATTTTCAAAAGTACAAAAAATTAATTACCAAATAGTATATATTAATCTGTGAATTCAATTTTTTAAATTTTATTATTCAATAGCTGCTAGGAACCAATAAATCTATATGCTTCAAACATTATGTAGCAAAAGCTAAATTATATTCATGAAAACCCGGTTAAAGTTGTGTTGGATATTGTATATAGAGCAGAGGATTATGTTTATTCAAGCACTTGCAACTATTGCAGCATGATGGGTGTTATAAATGTAGAATGGCTTAATTGAATCGCATTACAAATTTATGCATGACTCCGATCCAGTATGCTTGCATTCTACAAATTAAAAAATGCGGCAAGATTGCAATTCTCGCCTAGAGTTGGTTTACCATTAAATTGGTTTAGCAATTTTTGCGTTTAGGAATCTACATTTTTTCACAACAAACACCTTCCTTGTCTCCAGCTGGTAACCCCATTTTTGCTAGCTTCACATTCATTACCATAGGTTACCTTATCGCAGCCACAGACCGGTTCGAGTTGTAGGGTGCATGCATCATTCCGATCAATCAAACTACTATCAATACAATCATCGTCTTTTTTACAAGCAACAAAAAGCAACGTAATAGATAAAAGAATACAAGGTAACAATAAGCTATTTCTCATTTTTAAACTTTATAAATGTTTTACAATAGTTGATATAAAGTGCAATTTAATACAAAGCTTTTGATGTTTGAATTATGTTGTCACTTAATTCCATAGCTATCATTAGGGATATTTTGAAGTCACTCTCGATGGGATTTGCAATCTCGCCGCATCTATGATTTAAAAAATAAAGCAAGCATACTGGATCGGAATCCAGCATAAATTTTTGTGCAACGCTTAATCAAATTGGTCTCACAAACGGCATTATCAAAGGCTTATATAAAAGTGGCAAATAAGGTTGTGCGCTAAATTGATTATCATTTTTAAGTGGTATAAAAACAATTTGCTCTTATCACCCGCAAGTCTTTTTGACTTGTGGTTTCTTTTCAATCAAGTCTTTTTTGACTTACTCATCTTGTTGGTTTTTTCAACGGCAATCCATTTCAGTCAAGCTTTTATATGAAAGATATTGGAATAAGCACCCAAA
>CALHDG010000251.1 GCA_938023075.1 uncultured Chitinophagales bacterium | reverse complement strand
GTAATTATTCAGCGTAGAATAACAATAAATTTGGACAAAACTAGTTTTTTAGTAATTGATACCAAAAAAGCTACAAGTTCGGATAACTCAACTGCCTAAAGAATCAAGGGTTCTTATAGAGTTGGTTAACTCATTATATAGTGCAGAAATAGATCAATTAAAAGCAAGAATAAAACAATTAGAAGACCAAATTGCCAAGAACAGCAGCAATAGTAGCAAGCCACCTTCAAGTGATGAGTATAATAAAAAGCCCAAAAGCAGTAAACCAAAAACAGACAAAAAACCAGGCGGTCAAAAAGGGCATAAAGGCAGTACCCTTAATGTATCCGCCAAAGTTGATAGAATAGAAAATCATCAAGTACAATGCTGCCAAAATTGTAACAAAGACCTTAGTGGGCAACAAGCAGAACGCATAGAACATCGTCAGGAATTTGAAATCCCTCCAATGAAAATGGAAGTGATTCAACATCAGTCAGAGGTTAAAACCTGCACTTGTGGTTGTGTTAATAAAGCCTTTCCCGAAGGGGTAAATCATCCAGTTCAATATGGTAGTAATTTTAAAAGTCTGATGGTTTATTTGCAAGATTACCAGTTACTGCCTTATGCAAGAACGAAGGAATTAGTAAAAGATCTATTCGGTCATGCGATAAGCACAGGTAGTTTATATAATTTTCGCAAGTATAGTTTTGACAAGTTGGCAAGCTTTGAAGAAAAGTTGAAAAAGCTATTAACGGTATGTGTTGTTGCTGGTTTTGACGAAACTGGTTTAAGGGTAATGGCAAAAAGGTTGTGGCTACACAGTTGCTCAACGGACAAACACGCCTATTATCAGGTTGACGAAAAAAGAGGCAGTGAGGCGATGGATCGCATAGGCATCTTGCCCGATTTTAAAGGCGTTGCTATACACGATTATTGGAAGAGCTATTATAAATATGAATGCGAGCACGGCTTATGCAATGCTCATTTACTGCGAGATTTAATTTTTATAGAAGAACGCTTTGAACAAGATTGGGCTCGGCAGATGATTGATTTGTTGTTAAAAATGTTATCAGCAAAAAATAAAGCAATAGCAAAAGGTCGAACAAAACTATCACCAAGCACTTTAAAAAGATATCAAAAACGATATGATGAAATAGTGAGAAACGGCTTAAAAATAAACCCCTTCAAACCACCAGCCAAAAAAACAAGAGGCAAACCTAAGAAAACCCCACCACTGAATTTACTGGAAAGATTGCAAAGTCGGACAGCAGATATTTTGAGATTTTTATACGATTTCAAAGTATGTTTCGACAACAATTTTTCCGAAAGAGATATCCGTATGATGAAAGTGAAGCAAAAAATATCAGGTTGCTTCCGCTCACTTAAAGGTGCTCAGTATTTTGCGCGAGTACGGTCATATATCATGACAGCACGTAAGCAACAGGTCAATACCTTTGTGGCATTGAAGAGTTTGTTTACTTATAATGCTATTGTTGAAATGTTAACTGCTTAGTTGTGACTGAATAGTTACTATTCTTCTTCTGAATCTTTTATTGATTGAATTAAAAAGTCTTTATCTTTTCTCTCACTTCTATCTAAATCAAATGAAAAATCAAAATATTCATCTTCTTCCGAATCTTTAACAACTCCAGAAACAGTGATTTTTTTTGATAAAATATGAGTTGATATAAAACCAGTACCAAATTGTCCAATAACGCTTTTACTTTTTGTAGTCTCATCATCTTTCGTAGAATCAGGCATTATTAAATTAAATGCCTCATCTAATGTGAATGGCTGTCCATTATGTCGAAATATTAGTCTATCGTCTAAAAATTCAAATTCAGCACTTATCTCATCACCTAAATCACTCGCATTTTGTAATAATTCCCACATCCACCTTTTTCGTAATTCGTTTGATTTACTTAAAATTGGTTTTAAATGTTCTTTTATTCTTTTTGCAGGAATGCTGTAACTTTTTTGGTCTTTTAAGTCTTTTAATTTATTCTGTATGTTCATTCGTGTCTGCTGTTTTTAATTGCCCATAACGATTTGGCTAAACACTGTGCGGATTGCCGAAGCCCAAAACCCAGCAAACCGACCGCCCTTAGCCAAAATTTTATTTTGCAATTTAATTTGATTTCTGACAAATTGTCGAAATAAAATTTTGGTGGTTGTGATGCTGGTTGCCCGAAATCCCAACCGAGACCGCATGGTGTTTTAGCCCATGTTATGTGCCGATTCTTTTTTACTATGATGCTTTTTTACCATAATGTAACTATCTAATTCTTAAGTCAAGTTCACAATCTTTACATATCTCAAAATCACCTTCAATATTTATGGAATAAATAGCCTCGAGTGTTAGTTTCTTCCCTGCAAGTATTCTTACATCTTTAGCGTTAATGTAACAATTCCTAAATGAAACATCTTGCCCAAAAAAACTATTCTCAATATTTAGAGTATTGCAAACAAAACCATCTATAAAAGAAACATCTGAGTCTTTTGGATCAAGCCAATCTTTTAGTCTTCTTTTGGGTATTGTACTATTATTCCAAGAAACATTAAATTTACCATATCTGCCTAAATCTTCACTTGGTTCTGAACAATTTATAAAACTCCCTCCTTGCAGTTGTCCAATTACTCTATGATTTGAATTATATAATGGAGAACCTGATGATCCACCTTCTGTTACTGAATAACCATTCTCAGTTTCTACCCAAAACAGACTCCAAAAATTACCAGAACTGCCAGGTATAGTATCGTGTGTAGATATTTTTTTAATATCACCTGAAGGATGGTGAATTCCAACACCACCTCGCTCTGGCTGTTGCCTATCCCACCCGTTGAAGAATAGATCAGGCTGTGGTTTCAAATCCAGAGGGTTCTCAATAAGCTCGAAAAGTACAAAATCAGAAGAACTATTATTTGCTACTACCGTGGCACCTGTAGTAGAAGGAGGCAAAAAATCTATACCATTTGCGCAACTGTCACTTTCATAATTCCAATAAAATTGCCAATATGAAGCATCAGGGTTATTAATTGCGTCTAAGGTGTCTGTTAATGCCCATCCGTCCAAACAATGATTTGCTGATAAGAAGTATGGTGTTCCATTTTGTAATGTATTATTTATTAGGCTACCTGTACACCATCTAAACCCATTAACCAAAATTAATGCAACAGAGTTTTTCTCAACTTGCCAATCATCACCTTCTGGGGAACAATTTACATTCACTTGACAATCTCCCGAATCTCCAAAATTTGCAATATTGATGTAACGATATCCTTGAACAATCCAATCTATTTCAATTACACCTTCTCCTATTACATCTCTTGGTTCATGGTATTCCAATATTATTTCGTTGTCTAAAATTAAGCCTGTAGCAAACTTTCCAATGGATTCATTTGTTCCTTTATTGTTTAAACTTGTAAATGCACCAAGAATCTGTGTCATTTCAGAGTTATAAATGAAAAATGTTGAATTTTCAGGAAGCATAAACTGTTTATATAAGAGATTTAATGATAAAGCCGATGACCCCTGTATTACTAAATGCCAAATCCTATCACCATTATCTAATTCCCTCCATATACCCGAATTAGTTAGATTTAAATTAAATTGACTTGGGCTTCCAAATCTTGGTGGATTGCCGTTAGCGGCATCTTCTTCATCTTCAATAGCTAATTGAGTAAGATTTAGTTCAGCGAGAACAATTGTATCTTGTCCATTATTAACAGTATTGTTTTCACTTACGTTTAAGTTGTATCCGAATGGTTGACCTCCGATACTTAACTGTGCTTGTACTGTTGTCAAAATTAAAATGAAACTAATAATTATAAAAAAACGAAAAAGCATAATCATAGATAAATAGGTTTAATTTTTTGTAAATATTAAAATTCTGTTTGGCGCATGAATAATTAGAGTTTCGCCAGAAATGGCAGTATAACTTACATCATAGACTGAATTCCAAAATTTCATTCCCCAATCGGGTTCATTTACCTCTGTTGAAAAAATATCCCTAATTGCAAGTTGATTCTTATCAATAATAAATTTTGCAGTAAACTCATTTGATGGAGTATTACCTGAAATACTATCATTATCAAAAAAATTAATTTTAACTGTTTCAGCTAAATAATCTGGCTTTTCTTCAACTGAGCAATCAGGCAAATTTATATATTTCATTAATAACCATTCTCCTATAATTTCTTCCTTATTAATGTTTTGATATGATGTTGGATCAAGGCAAATAGTTTCATACATACAAGTTAAGCAGCTATCAATTTGTAAATCATTTGTACTTTCAAAATACAATACTTCATTACTCGTTGTAATAAATAGGGAGTTTTGAGCGACAATAAAATTTTGTAGTTTATTGAACACCTCTGTAAATCTCTTAGACCAATCAGGCTCATTAATTTCGGTAGAAACGATGTTGGATAATGAAATTTGAGTTTCTCTTATTTCATACATCCCTTCGAAAGAATTAGGCAAAATGTAACCTTTTATTAAATTTTCCTCTTGAAAGGATATTAAAATTGAATCTAACTCATGATCAGCTGACTTCTCTAAATTACATTCATCATTCACGAATCCTTTAAATCTCCAAGTTCCCAATAATTCTTTAATATCTGTTACTGCAAATTCTTTTGAATCCAAACAAATTTCGTTGTAGGTACAATTAACACATTCATTATTATTAATTGGTGTTGGTGTGTCTTCATCACAAGCATAACACAGAAAGCTAATTAATAGCAATAATTTAATACTTTTTAGAACATTCATTTTTTATAATAATTTTATTTGAATAAATATAGATGTCATATTTTTTATTACAGTTGTACAATACTTGAACTCAAGCTGTTTTAATTGGCACATAACGGTTAGTGTAAACGACGTGCGGGCTTCGAAGCATTAAACTTGGCAGACCAACTGCCTTTACCCAACGTTTTAAAGTATCCAATCGCAAACGAAACCCGCATGTTGTTTTACACATTGTTATGTGCCGATTCTCCTAATGCCTCTTTTAAATCCAATGCTATTGGCAATCCTCAATTTTTGCCTCAAAGTCAAAATAGCGATGTGTTTCAAATCCGGTTTCTAATAAAATGAATTCGCCGGCTATATAGGTTACATCTGCATTGTTAAAGCTGTTCGATATAATTTTCTGTTCTACTTGAATAGTTTTACGACTGAGTTGTGCTTCATTTATGTTTGCATAACAAGGACAACTATTGCTACAATTATTGGTTTTGTTTACCACTATTCTACCTGCTTCAAAACAATCATCAACGTAAGTATGTACAAAATATGTACCATCGTTGTAGTTAGAAGTATTGATGATACAAATATTGCCGCTGGTCTCCATTTGTTCTTGAATTCTGTAATTTATATCAGTAACCACAACTTGATGTGTACCACTATTTCTGAAATTAGCCGACTGATTTACAATTTCCATTTCAACAGTTTCATCGTTAATATTTGAAAACCTTAAACCAAATGGACAATCGCATTCATCCGCAAAAAAGTTTCTTGAAACGCTAAAATCTTGTCCACATTCATTTACTTGGGTGGCAGTCAAAGTAAAATTACCAAAGTTGGGATTAACCGAAATGCTGGTGCTATTTGCCGCACCAAAAATACTGCCTGAATTAATGCTCCAATTAACATTGGTTGTTGGAACAGTTCTGAAAACACCATATTCTAAAACTGAATTTGATGGTGAGCAAGCTGGAAAAACCTCAACAATTTCAAAGCCTTGAAAACTGCCTGAATTCGCTGATACGAATGTTTTGGTAAGTACTTTTTGACAACCATTAGCGTTAACTACTGCCTCTATCCAATATTGTGTTGCGTTAATGTTCGCACTTAAAATAGTGATAGATTGGTCGCTATTAACTTGAATTGAGGT
>CALHDG010000250.1 GCA_938023075.1 uncultured Chitinophagales bacterium | reverse complement strand
TTCCAAAGTGAAAAAGAAAATCATCTAATTCTCAAAAACGGCATTAAGATTAAAGTAGCTCGTAGAAAAGTTCGTGAAATTAAACAGCATTTGGTTAAACAATAGGCAGCGTGCCAGCAAGTAACAATGTGTAAACAACATACGGGTTTCGCTTGCTATTGGAGACTTTAAAGCGTTGAATAAAGGCAGCCGGTCTGCCAAGTTTAATGCTTCGAAGCCCGCACGTTGTTTACACTAAACGTTACTTGCAAGCTAAAACAAAAACCTTGCAACCAAAAAGCAGTATTGCACGTCATTATTTAATATAAATTTTTTTTATGAACCATAAAACAACACAACTATGATGTACAAACTTAACCTATTTGCTTTTACCTTATTTTTAACTTTAGCCCTATCAGCCCAAAACAACCAACTAATAAATACTACAATTGGTGGTGATTTGCCACAAAACCAGCCTGCTGTAAATTTTTTAATGCAACAACGTGGTAACGCTTCTGTCGAATTTATTGATTTGCGTCTAAACATCCTAAATGACTTCAATAATTTTCAACTAACCTTCGATAACAAAAACTATAACGTTACCTATACTGAATTAGAATATAGAGGCCCACAAAACTACAGTTGGATTGGTGATAATAATGAGGGCGATGGCTACATTATTATTAGCGTGCTTGGTGACGATGTACAAGCTATCATTAGAAAAGGTACCGAATCTTACAGAATTTTAACTACGGCAAGTGGTGCACAAGTTGTTGTTGAAATTGACCAAAGCCAATACCCACTGGAAAATTGTTTTTTAGATAACCAATTGCAAAATACACAACTAAAACAACCTGTTGCTCCAACAGCGCAAAATTACTCCGAAAATAAAACAGCTTTGGAGGTAGGTTGCCCACAAAGAGCCGTTATATTATACACTCCAGACGCAGCAATTGGCATAAAAGGCTACTATAGTGAAATGCGTACTGATATTAAAAATAGCATTCAACAAGCTATTAAGGAAATGAACGATGCATTTATTAGAAGTGAAATAACTACTTATGATGCAGTAGAAATTGCCTTAATAAGAGAGTTTAACTTTAACAACAGTAACAGTTCATTTACAGATCTTGATTCATTAAGAAGAATGCCGGAAGCTATTGCTTTAAAAGATAGTTACAATGCTGATTTCTGTATTTTAATTACCGATATTTATGCAACTTCCTGCGGCTCAGCTTATGTAAAGGCAACAAAGTCTTATGCTTTTGGTATTGTGCCTTATGAATGTATGATAACTAATTTAAGCCTGGCGCACGAAGTTGGGCATCTTTTTGGAGCTGACCATGATATAGATAATAATCCCAGACAAATTCACACTTATGGAAATGGTTACGCATACCCTCCTGATAAATGGTACACTATTATGAGTTATCCCACTCCTTGTGGTAGCGACTGTGAAAGAATAGCTAACTATTCTAACCCTGATGTAAACTATAGGGGTGAACCTACGGGTACAGATAGTTTAGAAAATAATGCCCGGGTAATACGCGATTATAACAACATATTGGCAAGTTTTGGGCAACCAGCTGCTACTATTGTATTAGATAATAATACCTACGAAAATAACAATAACTTTTACACCAATATGGTTGCTAAGCAAAACATAAATACCGCTGGCAATATTACTATACAAAATGAAGCTTGTTTAATTTTAAGTGCAGGGCAAGAGATTATTCTAAACAACAATTT
Source organism: uncultured Chitinophagales bacterium (assembly GCA_938023075.1). Taxonomy (GTDB): domain Bacteria; phylum Bacteroidota; class Bacteroidia; order Chitinophagales; family JAHDHT01; genus CALHDG01. Next base: position 1,068 of record CALHDG010000250.1, on the reverse strand, counting down.
TGAGATAAAAGCCAACGCAACATTAGACATTAGTATTAATGATTCCATTGAAGATTGTAAATAAAAAAGTTAATTATGAAATATATAGTAACATTTATTTTAATATGTATTTATGCAGCAACTTTTGCGCAATGCCACATTGATGATTGGACTGCCCTTAAAGCACTTTACGAAAGTACCAATGGAGATGAATGGGAAAAGAAAGAAGGTTGGGAACAGGTAAAAGGTGATACGCCTCCAACAGATTGTGATTTAAGTAAGATGCACGGTATAGATTTAGATGAGGATTATCAAAAAAGAATTGAAGAAATACATTTACCAAATAATAATTTAATAGGTAAAATGCCAGTTGAAATCGAAAAACTGACTGAACTGAAATCACTATTATTTTCCAATAATAAGATAAGTGGTAGTATTCCGAACTCAATAGGTAATTTATATAAGTTAGAAACGTTGGATATTGCTTCTAATCTTTTAGATGGTAACATTCCAGCAGAGATAGGTAATTTAGAAGTGTTGATTTGGATTTATTTAGACGCTAATCAGTTGAGCGGTTTAATACCGCCAGAAATGGGAAACTTAAAAAACATATCAAAAATACATTTAAGTAGAAACCAATTAACAGGCGATATACCAGAAGAATTCAGCAATATTGGCAAAAGGTTTTCTCTTTTTTTGAGTAACAATCAGTTAACCGGCACTATACCCGCTGTATTTGGGGATATGCGTTTTAATAACCTCACGTTATCATTAAACAACAATAACTTAAGTGGTTGTTTTGATGCTAATTTGTTTAAACTTTGTGACCAATTTGCAGAAGCCGTTTATGGTTTTGTAGACAATGTTAGCGAAGGCAATAATTTCGACGCTACCTGGGAAGAATTTTGTTTTGAAGGCAAAGGCATTTGCGACACTATTAATCGCTGCCACCCACAAGATTGGCAAGCCCTGCAAAGCATCTATCAAAATTACAACGGCAACAACTGGCAAAACACCGCGGGTTGGGACAGCCTAATTGTAAACCAAAACAGCTTACCTACTAACTGCAATTTAGATGATTTGTATGGT
>CALHDG010000249.1 GCA_938023075.1 uncultured Chitinophagales bacterium | reverse complement strand
GTGTTTGTGGCAGAAGTTTTAGAACCTTATGCCGAATTATCCTTAACCAAAACCGTTAATGATAATGCCATTATGCAAAACGAAACGACGGCTTTCAATATCCTAATTTCTAATGAAGGACCGGATGCAGCGACTAATGTTGTAGTAGAAGACATCTTACCACAAGGCTTAGCATACATTAGTCACAATGCAACTGTTGGCAATTACAATGCAAGCAACGGACAATGGACAATGTTAGATCTACCGGCGGGAGCTTCCTCTGTTTTAACTATTGAAGTTTCTGGTGAAGATGCGGGAACCATCACCAACCAAGCTAACATTGTTAGCAGCGATCAATTAGATGCGGTGCTGACCAACAACAGCGATGAGGCAGTAGTGTTTGTAGCAGAAGTTTTAGAACCTTATGCCGAATTATCCTTAACCAAAACCGTTAATGATAATGCCATTATGCAAAATGAAACGACGGCTTTCAATATCTTAATTTCTAATGAAGGACCGGATGCAGCGACTAATGTTGTAGTAGAAGACATCTTACCACAAGGCTTAGCATACATTAGTCACAATGCAACTGTTGGCAATTACAATGCAAGCAACGGACTATGGACTATGTTAGATTTACCGGCGGGAACTTCGGCGGTTTTAACTATTGAAGTTTCTGGTGAAGATGCAGGAACTATCACCAACCAAGCTAACATTGTTAGCAGCGATCAGTTAGATGCGGTGCTGACCAACAATGTTGATGAGGCGGTGGTGTTTGTTGCTCCATTACCTGAGCAAGCAACAGCAGATCTATCTTTAAACAAAACAGTAAACGTAAACACCGTAGTTGAGAATGAAGAAAATGCTGTATTTACTATATTAATTTCTAATGCCGGACCCGACCAAGCAAGTAATATTATTGTAGAAGAAATTCTCCCGCAAGGTATTGCTTACGTTAGCCATGCAGCAAGCTCTGGCAATTACGATTTTGACAATGGGGATTGGTCAATTTCTTCAATTGAAGCAGGAGGATTTGCCGAGTTATCGATTGTAGTATTTGGTAGTTCTGCCGGAAATCACACAAACATTGCACGAGTTAAATCGTCTGAGCAATTTGATCCGGTATTTACTAACAATAGCAGTAGTGCCGATTTATTGGTAGAAGGCATAACGCCATTAATCGCTGATTTATCTCTTAATAAAACAGTTAGTGACGATAGCATGCTACTAAATGAAGAAACCGAATTTATCATTACCTTGTTTAATGCTGGTCCGGAAGATGCCACAAATGTGGTAGTAGAAGAATTGATGCCTGAAGGATTATCTTTAACCGAATATAGTCTTACGGCAGGTAGTTATTCGGAAGAAGATGGTTTGTGGTCCATCCCAACAATTCCGGCTGTAAGTTTTGAGCAGTTAAAAGTAAAGGCTATTGGCACCCAAAGTGGTTTGCAAACCAATCGAGCTTCGGTTATTCAAGCCGATCAATTAGATGAAAATATATTAAACAATACCGATGAAGCCAGTGTATTAGTGGAAGAAATTTTGATTGAACAACGGTTCGCCGATTTATCAGTCAGCATCTCCCCAAGTGCTGAAAATGCGCCGGTGAATACTGAAATGGAATGTATTGTTACCATAAGCAACGAGGGACCAGATGAGGCAACAAATATTATAGTAAATGAAATTATTCCATCTGAGTTAACTCTAATGGATCACATTAGAACAGAGGGTAATTTTTCTGAATTAGAGAACACTTGGACAATTGCCAGTTTGCCTGCTGGCGAATCTGCAGAACTTCGTATAACATTAATTGCCAGTGAACCTGGTTTATATACTAATATGGTTCAAATTATAAGCAGTGATCAAATTGATGAAAATGAATTAAATGATAGTGCAAGTTCAACCATTGAAGCTTACCTTATTGAGCCAAGTCCTTCTGTAGATTTATCATTAAATAAAACAATTAATAAAAGTGAGGTTGATATTAATGAAGAAGTTGAGTTTACCATCACCATAGAAAATTTAAGTGAAGTAGATGCCACCAATATTGTAGTTGAAGAAAATTTACCAATGGGCTTAAGCTATGCTAGGAACATAGCGAATAGAGGCAATTATTCAGAAGAAAATAATGAATGGTTAATTGCCACACTTCCGGCATTTTCAACAGCACAACTAAGCCTTTATGCAATAGCCACTGCCTCTGGTACACTTACCAACGAAGTAAAAATTGTCGCCATTGATCAATTAGATACCAATAATCAAAACAATAAAGCTTTTGCATCAGTAGAAGTAAAAGAGGAAATAACGCAGCCTGAAGAAGTTGATTTAATTTTAACTAAATCGGTAAACAAAGAAGTGGTTTTTGAGGAAGAAACGGTTGAGTTTGTGATAATTTTATCGAACATTGGTCCAGATGAAGCCACTCAAATTACCATAAAAGAAGATTTTCCAGAAGGCTTGAGTTATCTTGATTATAGCACCAGTATAGGAGCATTTAATACTACTACAGGAATATGGAGCATTGCCTCTTTACCGGTATCAACAACCGCTCAACTTGTTATTGAGGCAAAAGCAGTAAAGCCAGGTAATTATACAAACTATGTAAGTTTAGTTGATGTAAATCAAATAGATATCGGACCGACTAACAATTCTGCGCAAGCGAATATAGGCATCCGAGCCTTACCGAAAGCTAATTTATCTATTCAAAAAAGTGTACAAGACAATTCAATTGAATCTGGAGAAAACACTTCATTTGTAATTACTTTAACGAACAATGGACCAGATGAAGCTTTTAATATAAGGGTAGATGAATTATGGCCAAATCAATTGGTGTATATTTCGCACGATGCAAGTATAGGTGCTTACGATGCCACTGATAAAATTTGGTCGCTCGATTTTCTGGACGTTAATCAAAGTGCGCGTTTAACTATTCAAACACAGGGCGTAACACCAGGTAATTATAGAAATGCAGTGTCCATCAGATCGAGCTCACCTGCAGATGATGTGGAAATTGATAATACGGCAGCAGTCAATTTAACAGTTTATGCACCAGTACCGTTATTGCCTTGTGAGGCTCCATTTGCTTGCGAAGATTTAATAAAATGTGTGCAGACGAATACATCGGTTACGATTTGTCCAGATTTTTGTGTGCCAGGTACTTTTGAAATTGAAAACGCTAACGGTGCGGTAAATGGTACTTTAGAAATAAGTGAAGACTGCCTAATTTACACACCCTTTTCAGGCGTCGATAATTCAGAAGATCAATTTTTAGTAGAAGCCGTGAATGAGCAAAATATTTGTGTACAGACTTTGGTAATCGCACAAATACAAAATTGCGAAAGCAACAACACGCAACCGGTTATTTTAAATGACCATGTAAACTTCTGTTCCGCTCCAGTGCAAACGGTTGAAATTTGTGTGGATGCCGAAGATAATGATAATAACAACCTAAGTATTTGTGAGATTAAAACACATTTTGATTGTACCATTGGCGACATCAATGGGCTTTGCTTTTTCTATACTCCCCTACCCGGCATTGTTGGAACACGCGATGTGTCGGTAAAAATATGCGATGATGGCTTGCCTGCATTAAGTACTATTGCTAACTATACAGTTGACGTTGTTTGCAACAATCCGGTTGCTAATCCAGATGTATTAACAATCAATACACAAGAAGCTTTGTTAAACAATACCCTTGCTACCTATTTTAATGGAACGGTAGTTTTCGATCCGGCATTAAATGATGAGAATGTAAGTATATGCTTTCCAGAGTTTTTTATTCATGCCATTACCAAAGGAGCTGAGTATGGAAATGAGATGTTAGTGAATGGAAGTATTCAATATAAACCCAATGAAGATTTTACGGGAACCGACGAAATTGAATATGAAATATGCAACACCTGTGGAAATTGTGCTACTGCCAGGGTTCGTATTGAGGCAGATATGTGTACGACTATATTTGAAAGTTGCGCTCAACCTTTAATAGAAAATGAAATTTGTCTTGAATTCTGTGATACTAATGCTTCCATACAAACCATCAATTCTGAGGTGGGTAACACAATTAACAACATTCAACAAAGCTGTTTTTACTACACGCCTTTATTAGCTTCGGAAGCATCGGACACACTAGAAATAGTAGCGGCTAATGAAAACGGAAAAGAGGAATTGGCTTTAGCGTACATTTTAATTGATGAAACTTGTTTGAATCCATTGGCTAAAAACGACAATGTACAAACCAAAGAAAATCAACTAAAAACTATTTCAATATTATCGAATGATGCACCAAACACCAATGCCTTCACAGTTAATATTATAGAAGAGGCTAAGTTCGGAAAACTAAATGAAAACCTTGATGGAACAGTGAGTTATTTACCCAATTATGGTTTTGTTGGTGAAGATCAATTTACCTATTGGCTTTGTAATGCTTATGATTTATGTAGTCAAGCAGAAGTTTATGTTTCAGTAGAAGATGATTTAATGCCAAATATTAAAGCGGTTGAAGACCATTTGATCACGAATGTCAATCAGCCCATTAGAATTAATGTGTTAGCCAATGATACGATTGCACAAGGAATTGAAGCAACCGTAAGCAATTCTGGAATACCGAAGTATGGTACTAATATTTTGTTCAACAATACCATCAGCTATAATCCGCCGACAGACTTTGTTGGCGAAGATCAATTTGTATATACTATTTGTAATGATTTTGGTGATTGCGATTATGCCACGGTTACTATTTTAATGATTCAACATGAAGAAGAAGAGCTTATTAGCAATACAGGTCATATAGTACCTTTTACTCATTTCAATATTCAATCTGTATTTGCGGCTAATGAGGTAATTCATTTAGAGATACAATCCAATCAACTTAGAGATATTCAGTATGATGTAGTTAACATGTTGGGGCAACAGTTAATGAATGGAAAATTGATGGTACAATCTGGTAACAATCAATATAAATTGCCGTATGTAAATATAGCAAACCAAATTGTTTTAATTCGATTGTATAATAACGAAGGTATGCTTAGCGAAAAAATATTTATTGAATAAACGACTTTTAAACTTCCACAACAATAAAATTTCATTATAGTGTACAAATTTTGGTTCCTTTCATTAGGAACCAAAGTTTGTTACTATCTTAATTAGGGCTACCCGCCTAATACCGTTTTTCGTATTGCCTCAAAAAATACCTAGTTGTTTTAACGTTTCACAAACTTAGTATCGGTATAGCCTTGCTCAAACAACAAGCGAACTAAATACACACCGGCATTTAACTTACTCACATCTAACTGAAGGTTTACATTCATTTCTGTAAGATTAGAATTTTCCAATACCGTTCGTCCGAATGCATCAATAATTTGTACTTTTTGTATAATTTCATTTTCAAATTGATGTTCAATTTGAATATGATTGGTAGCAGGATTTGGAATAAGGGTAACATTTCTGTCTAATCTATTTCCTTGTTTTGGTGCGGCCACTCCTCCACTTATACAAAAGTTAGTACTTTGTTGTGCACCAAAATTTCCTCCTCCTGCAACAAGCTCTTCACCATTAGAATCTGTTAAGGTATAAAAACCACATAAACCCGGAGAGATGTTTAAACTTAAGGTACCCACAATTGTGCCTGGGGTAATTAATGTACCTGGTGTAATAAAAGTAGCTAAGCCAGCGACAAAGCTTTGAAAAGGACACATTCCGTTGTTAAAAGTATCGAAAACATTTAAATCATAACATCCATCGGGCAAACAAGCAGGTGAAGTACTTAATGTAGAATTTCCAGGTTCTGATCCATAAGTACCGCCAGAAGCAACAATTGTTCCGTTGCTATCGGTAATATCCCAACTGGTTTGCCCAGGAAATCCATCGAAAAAAATATCTAAATTAACCGAAGCACAAGCTGCGCAAGGTTGCATATCGCATACGGTTGCTAATTGATTAGGAACTGTGCTGAAGGTGGCTATGGTACTGCCTCCAAACAACTGGTTAGCCCAATAGTTTACCACCATCGATTGATCGGTAGTGAACATCGAAAAACAAACATCATTTGAGTAATCCATGTAATTGTGAAAATAATCATTACTACCATCACAACTAGATGGTAATGAACCGCAACTCGCCCCGGCAACAGTTGGGCATGCTGCATTGGTTGGCGTTGGTTCGCTTTGCAGCGGCGTATCATTTACTACAAAAGGACCAACTTGTGGCATCGTGCTATCATCACCTGTGCAAAAAGGCGGTGTGCCACCAAACAAGGGTTGATCATCACCCCAAATATGATACAAGCCTAAATAATGACCGATTTCATGAACTGTTGTACCACCTTCCGTAAAGAAAACACTTGCACCGTCTGATGCACCAATATCTATATCATTACCAGAATTACAAGGAGCACCAAGACCACCAAAAGCATCTGCCAAAACGGTAACGCCATCTCCGGTAGCTGCACCGGGTATGCCATCAGCTACACCAATAATACCGGGAAAAGGAAATCCATAAATAGCCACCGCTTCTACTACAAAAACGTTTAAGTAACCAGCCCAACCGGCACCAGCACCACCTAAACCGGTTTGCGTACCGCCACCAAATTCACCAATGGTAATAGCGGGATCGCAAGCAGGATCTAAACCTTGACCTGCTGGTGCAACCCCTAAACGAAATTCAATACAAGTACCTGTTGATACATCTGACATGGGATAGCCTGCCGGACAAGCTGCATTTAAATCAATATTTTGTTGATAGCTGCTATTATCTGCATAGGCATAATTTAGTACATCAATTTGCTCTTGCACTTTGGTTAATAAGCAGTTTACATCGGCACAAGTAAAACTATTATCAAAGTGAAAAGCTAAGGGAATAGTTACACTGTTGCTCGCATCACATGGCAAGGCTGCTCGTTCAATTTTTTCTATTGAAGTGGCTTCTTGATGAAAAGCGGCGTAGGCTTCATCGTTTTGAAGGCGGTCTTGCAAGCCATCCATAGCTCCACACCAATTGGGTAATTGGGCGTAGGCTATATCAAGGGATAAAATCGTAAATAGGCTAAAAACAAAAATAAGTACTCTCATCGTATTGTTTAATTTAGTTATGGTTAAAAAAACTAAACTATATAATTTCTTTGTTTTCACCAAAATTAAAATACAGTATATTGAAGATGCTATAGAATATAAATATTTGAGCTTTGTGTTACGGGTCAAACTTTCTTTTCAATCGTGCTATTTCGTGAACGGGAAACCGTTAGAATCCTTAAGGTAAATTTTCTATATTTACCGTATGACAAGAAGTATCAAATAGTTAATTAAAAAGAATATTTATTTAATTTGGAATAGATTGCTTAAAAAGTTGAGAAACCATGAAAAAGAAAAACATTGAACTAACTAACGATCAATACAAAACCTTAGTAAAATTAATTTTCTATGGAGAATGGTTATTGAATGCTAACAAAGCAGGTGCAAAAGAAATGGATAAAACAGCCGAAGAGCTATGTGATTATATTTATAGCAAGAAAGCAACATTTAATTTACAAGATTGGTTTAAAGAACTAGCCTATGGAGAAGAATTGAAAGAAGCGAAAATTAAATCATTTTTAAAAAAAATATTTGATTATAATGAAGAAACTTTTTGGTTTTACTTAACCGACAAGTTAGCCTCAAGAGATGCTTTAATTGAATATTTAAAACAAGGTAAAACAACGCCAACTTTTGAAGAAATTGAAATTTTAAAATATGATTATACCGAAAAATATGAAACCACATTTGCAGAAAACGACATAAATCTTTTGTTTCTGATAGATGATACCATACTTGATTAACATAAAATTCCACCTTATTGATGCAGGCTTTTGCTCTTAGGAACGATGAGAAAATAAATTGATCAACTCTGATAAAGCCATTTTTTGATAGACGAGTTGAAAACGCAGGCTTAGTGGGGCTAAGACGAGGCTTTTCAAGGAAGTATATCGGAAAATGACAAAGTCAGATGGTAAATTTCTTTTTTATCGTTCCTTATACCTGAATAGGCTAAATTTACTAAATTATCATCTTAAAAAACTACCCCAACCGAAACCCCCGACCGAAGCACCGGAGCCCTAAGATTCAATTGGTAATTCAATTGATTTTCACTGACTGAAATGTTGTATTGCTGCTTTTTAAAGTTGAGTTCGTTAGTTACAAAATTTTCGAAGTCTTCTATTTGAGTTTCATAATTTACATATGGATTGTCGGTAGAATAAGAGACTTTGTTGTTGACCCTCGCTGCTCCAATACCGAGAAAATTAAAATCAATAATTAGCCATTTTTTAACTAACCATTGAATGCCAGCTTGCAAACCACCACCAGCATATAGAACAGATACATTACCATTGTAAAAATATCCTTCACTGTCAAAGGCTTCCACATTAGTTAAGGAAGCCATATGATAGGTGTAAAATGGAGCAAAATAAAAACCGCGTAGCGTCTTTTTTCTGTTGGGATACCAACGAATTTCACCTTGTGTATAATAGCCATTTAAAGTAATTTCGGGTATGGTTAAATAGTTACCGTAAAATTCAAGTTCATTAAAATTCTCTAAATCCAATTCATAGCTTCGCCAATTAAATTGCCGGTCCGAAAGCCGTTTAACTAAATCAACCGGTAAATATTTACCCAAGCTAAGTTGAAACGAAAAATTTGGATGCAGCGCACGCTCATACTTGATATGAATATTACTTAATACCAGGCTATTCACACTTAATTTTATGGCATTTCGATCATCAAATAATTTGGGATACTGTTGCGCCAAACTAACAACGCTTGCATAACATAGTATGCAAATAATGATTAGATTTTTTTTCAATTTCTATAAACGCTTTATGGTTATTATAACGAATTAATAATTTTTCAATTAATAAATCAATTATAGACAAAAATAAAAAAAATTGAAGCCGGCAAACCTACTTTGACAATTTTAACTTTCTTCTTCATAGGTCGTTCGGTCTTGACATAATTCTATCAACACACCATTGGTACGTTTTGGATGAATAAAAGCTATCATTTTGTTATCGGCACCCGGTTTAGGTTTTTCATTTAACAAACGAAAGCCTTTTGCTTTTAAGGCTGCCATTTTTTGTTCAATATTCTGCACATCAAAGGCAATATGATGAATACCCTCACCTCTTTTTTCGATGAATTTTGTAATGGCATCATCTGTACTTAAACCTTGTAACAGTTCTATTTTGCTTTCTCCCATTTTAAAAAAAGAAGTTTGCACTTGCTCCGATTCCACAATTTCTTCTTTATAAGCAGCCACCCCTAACAATATTTCATATAATTGATTGGCTTTCTGGATATCTTTTACCGCTATACCAATATGCTCTATTTTATTCATTCCTTCACTTTTTATATTGAACTAATCTACAAAAAACTTAGTTGTAGTATCTTTACAGTAATTATATTTGTAGGATGATTCAAATTTCAGAAAAAGCAAAAGTAAGAATATCTCAGGTAATGCAAAATGAGGGTAAAACCGATGGCTATTTTGTTAGAATTAGTGTGTTGCAAGGTGGATGTTCAGGTTTATCTTACGATTTAAGTTTTGATAATCAAGCGCAGGAAAAAGATCAGATATTTGAAGATAAAGGTGTGAAATTGGTTACCAATCCCCAAAGTATCTTATACTTAGTAGGGACTACATTAGATTTTTCTGATGGCTTAGATGGAAAAGGGTTTTACTTCAACAACCCCAATGCTTCCCGCACTTGCAGTTGTGGAGAAAGTTTTGCTGTTTAAATTTCAAAAACAGTTAACTTACCTCGCCGAACATATCATTGATCATTAAAAATTAATCAATATTCATTATTCGTTAATCGATATACATTATATACTACTCCAAAAAATATCGAATATCGAACACCGAATTTTTAATTTTGAATGAAAAAATTTTCCAATCAGACTTCGGTTGCTACTTTATCGTTTTCTATTTCTGATAAACTTAAATCATCTAAAAACTAAATCACCATACAAGCACCAACGGTTTCATTAGTCGCTTCATCAATTAAAATTAAGCTACCGGTAATTCGGTTTCTACGGTAAGTATCATAAAACAAGCGTTGTGTACTTCTTATAGAAATACGGCCAATATCGTTTAAGCCAATGGTTAAATCCTCCTCATCTCTATGCAAGGTATTCACGTTTATCTTATATTTTACTTCTTTAATAATACATCGTGCATCTTTTGAAGTATGTCTAATGGCATATTTACCTTTTGGTATTAAGGGTTTTTCGTTTAACCAACAAACCATCATATCCAAATCCTGCCCGTCTTCCGGTTGGTTGTTCGGTCTAATAATCATATCACCCCTGCTAATATCAATTTCATCTTCTAAACGTAAAGTAACCGACATAGGGCTAAAAGCTTCGTCCACCGGTCCATCATAGGTGTCTATTGATTTAATTTTGGTAGTAAAGCCAGAAGGTAAAGCCATTACATCATCACCGGGTTTTAAAACTCCGCCCGCAATTCTGCCCGCATAACCCCGGTAATCATGATACTCATCAGAATAAGGACGAATAACGTATTGCACCGGAAAACGAACGTCAATATGGTTATGATCGCTACCAATATGAATCGTTTCTAATAAATACAACAAGGTAGGTCCATCATACCAATCCATTTGTTCTGAACGATCAACAACATTATCTCCCTTTAACGCACTAATGGGAATAAAACGAATATCTTTGGTATTCAACTTAGAGGCGAATTCAGTAAAATCTGCCTTTACCTTGTTGAATGCTTCTTCACTATAATCCACCAAATCCATTTTATTCACGCAAATTACCACGTGCGGAATGTTTAACAAAGAGGCAATAAAAGTATGCCGGCGCGTTTGTTCTACAACGCTATTTCGGGCATCAATTAAAATAATTGCCAAGTTAGCAGTGGAGGCACCAGTAACCATGTTACGCGTATATTGTATATGCCCGGGCGTATCGGCAATAATAAATTTTCGTTGTGGCGTAGCAAAGTAGCGATAAGCCACATCAATGGTAATGCCTTGCTCTCTTTCTGCCTTTAAACCATCGGTTAATAAAGCCAGGTTCACATAATCTTCTCCTCTTTTTTCACTAGTAGCTACAATGGTTTCATATTGATCTTCAAAAATTGATTTGCTATCATATAGCAATCTACCAATTAAGGTACTTTTACCATCGTCAACACTACCGGCAGTCGTAAAACGTAGTAGTTCTTTTTGTTCGTTAATATCCAATGTAATATAGATTTTTGCCCACAACGGGCTTTTATTTATTTAATATAAAAACTATTTATCAATCATTACTAATTAATAATTTTTAGAAGTACCCCTCTTTTTTTCGATCTTCCATAGCCGTTTCTGATCGTTTATCATCAGATCGTCCTCCACGTTCTGTAATACGAGTAGCTGCGACTTCGGCAATAATTGAAGTAAGATCAGCCGCATCAGAAATGGCTGCTCCGGTACATGTCATATCACCAATGGTCCTAAACCGGATGGTCTTTTCTTCTACCGTTTCATTAGGTTTAAGGGTAATAAATTCGTTATCGGCTAACCAAACACCATCGCGATTATACATTTTACGTTTGTGACTAAAATATAAATTCGGTATATCAATATTTTCGGTTTGAATATATTGCCAGATATCTAACTCGGTCCAATTACTTAAGGGAAAAACTCTAAAGTGTTCGCCTATATTTTTACGAGCATTAAACGTATTCCAAAGTTCTGGACGTTGATTTTTTGGATTCCATTGGCTAAATTCATCTCTATGAGAGAAAAACCGCTCTTTTGCCCGGGCTTTTTCTTCATCTCTTCTGGCACCACCAAGTGCTGCATCAAACTTTTGTTCTTCAATGGCTTCTAACAAGGTAGTGATCTGTAACATATTCCGGCTTGCATTAATTCCTGTTTCTTCAACGGCTGTTCCTTTATTAATGGAATCTTGAACCATCGCAGCTATCAACTTAACACCAAGTTCACCAATTAATTGATCTCTAAATGCAATCGTTTCAGGAAAATTATGACCAGTATCTACATGCAAAAAAGGAAACGGAATTTTTGCAGGAAAAAAAGCCTTTTTAGCGACATGTGCCATCACTATAGAATCTTTACCCCCACTAAACATTAAACAAGGGTTTTGAAAACTAGCGGCTACCTCGCGCATCACAAAGATCGATTCAGATTCTAATTCTCTTAAATGATCTAAATTATAAGATATCATTAATCTATTTACTGTATTTAATTTTTGAGAGGGCGAAGGTAAACAACTTTGTTACACTTTCCTCAATAGTTTCTTCATCAGTTTTTATTTCGAGGGCTGCTTTTTCTGGTGCTTCAAAAGGGGCATCTATGCCTGTAAAATCCTTTATTTCTCCTGCTCGTGCCTTTTTGTACAAACCCTTTACATCGCGGGCTTCAACAGTTTCAAGGGCTGCATTAATATAAATTTCTTGAAAAATGTCACCAATAATTTGTTTTGCCTGCAAACGAATGGCTTTGGTTGGACTTACAAAGCTATTAATGGTAACTATTCCGGCATCATTCATTAATTTATTTACCTCTGCAATACGTCTTATATTTTCTGCTCTTCCGTCTAAGCTAAAATCTAAATTCTTACTAATACCAGTGCGTATATTATCTCCATCTAACACCATACATAAATAGCCTAAATCGTGTAATTTTCGTTCTAAACCCTTGGCTACGGTGGTTTTACCACTACCACTTAAACCAGTTAACCAAAAACTAACGGCTTGTTGGCTTAAAAGTGCTTCTCTATGTGTTCGGTTAAGTAATTGCTCAAAAGTAGTATGAATATTATCTGCCACTATTATTTTTTTCAAGTGCAAATCTACAAAATGAAGCGAATATTAATAGTTTAAACTTTTTATTGTTAAACTTGCACTATCAAAAGTATTAGCAGGAAAATAATTGAACAGATATGCGATAGGACTTTATTTAGAAGATGTGCCTTTTAAAAGGGCTCAGTTATTGTGATTTTTGGTTCTCCTTTACGCCTATTCCGTGCTATAATTACTAGCGGAAAACGCTTCGGTAAGGGTCTATTTTGAAGGTTTTCAGAATGCTAAACTAACAACAATTGAGTTTTCTTAATCTAATATATTTTTTTGTTGTATTACCTGTCTCAAGTAAAAAAAAGTAAATTTGTTTTATATTTTATTATTATGTGCATTTTAAATAATATGATATTAACTATTTGCTCTTTTTAACGTATAATTAAGATGGTCATGAAATTTTAATTAATTTTTTTGATCGGTTGAAGTAAATTAGCTTTTTAAAAATTTTATATATAATTATGCAAAAAATTTTACAAGTTCCTTTAAAAGTAAACACACTCAAAATTACGGCTTTTTCATTACTATTTTTGATGATTTCGCTCTTTACGAATACCGCCAAATGCCAGGTATATGATTTAGCTTTAATCAATGGCATTTCTACAGATTTTTCTACACATTATTGCCCGGGCGACGAAGTAAGGTTTAATACCGTGCTTTACAACTCGGGAGATATTGAAGCTTGCAACGTTCAAATTACAGCCTACATTCCCGCAGGTATGAGTGCTAGTAGTAATCCACTAAATTCAATTTGGACAGTAAATGGTTCAACGGCTACCGCTAACATTTCTACCTGTATTCCTCCAGGAGGGGTTTATCCAAATGCTGAATCAGGTCCACTTAGTGCATTTTTAGTGTTGGAGTTAAACAATCCACCATCGTCTACTATTACTTTTTATTCAGAAATTAGTCAGGATGACGGAGATGATATTGATAGTACGCCGGATAACAATCCAAATAACGATGCAGTTATTGAAGGACTGATTTATTCATCTAATGATGAAGATGACCACGACCTTACTACCATTGTGGTAAGAGAAGATTGCGTAAGCTTAGGATGTATTGACCCTTGCGCACCAAATTATGATTCTACTGCAACGCAAGATGATGGTTCTTGTGCTGCCTACAGTACTATTTGTAATTCCGATATTTGTGCCGGTGATGTTGCCGTTTGGAATCCGGATACATGCGGTTGCCAGGTTACAACAGTTCGAATATTGGGATGCACAGACCCTGAAGCAACAAATTACAATGCCTCAGCAAACTGTAATGAAGGCAATTGTATGGCACCAGCTCCACCTCCTCCAACTGGCGATTACGATTTAGCACTAATAACCGGTATTTCTTCCAGTTATCCGGGTACTTATTGTCCGGGTGAAGAAGTTCGCTTTAACACCGTTGTTTACAATACTGGCGACATAGAAGCGTGTCAAGTTGAAATTACAGCTTATATTCCTGAAGGCATGTCGGTCAGTAGTAATCCTTTAAATTCAATTTGGACGATTAATGGTAATACAGCAACTGCCAATATAACCAGTTGCATTCCACCAGGTGGAGTATACCCAAATGCTGATTCTGATATTTTGAGTTCATTTTTAGTACTTGAAATTACTAGTGCAACCGCATCAACGGTAAATTTTTATGCAGAAATTAGTATGGATGATGGTAATGATATAGATAGTATGCCAGATAATGATCCTACCAACGATGCAGGAGGTATACCGAATTCTGATACAGATAATGCAATTTATAATCCTAATGATGAAGACGACCACGATGTAGCCAGCATTAATGTTTGTGATCCGGTAGAGTATGATTTAGCGTTAGTTACTGATATAGCCGCCGGTTATAATTCAACCGTAAATCCTGGAGAAGAAGTTGGTTTTAGCACCACCGTATATAACCAGGGAGATGAACAAGCCTGTAACGTAGAGGTAACGGCTTACATACCTGCAGGCATGGAGCTAAGCAGCAATCCACTAAATTCAATTTGGACGGTTAACGGCTCAACTGCTACAACAACTATTAATACTTGTATTGCGCCAAACGGTGCAGAACTAGTTAATATTTATCTAACGCTTGTTTCGGGTGCTGCAGGTTCTATGATTAATTTTTATGCAGAAATTAGTCAGGATGATGGTGATGATATTGACAGCATGCCAGACAATAATGTCAATAACGACCCTGGTGCCATTCCAAATTCAAACACAGACGGTGTAATAAATGGAGAAAACGGTGATGAAGATGACCACGATGTAGCCGCAATTGTTATTGGAAATCCCGGAGTATATGATTTAGCTTTAATTGCAGGCATTTCTTCTTCTTATGATACGGTATATTGCCCGGGAGAAGAGGTGCGCTTTAATGTAGTAGTTTATAATACTGGTGAAGTAGAGGCTTGTAGCTTCGAGATTACCGCATATATACCGGCTGGTATGTCGGTAAGTGATAATGATTTAAATTCAATTTGGACGGTTAATGGTTCTATCGCTACTGCTACTATTAATACGTGTATCCCACCAGGTGGAACTTATCCAAATGCCAGTACAGATCCGTTAAGTGCTTTCTTAATATTAGAAATTTCCGGAGCCCCAGGTACGATGGTTAATTTTTATGCAGAAATTAGTATGGACGATGGGGATGATATTGACAGTACACCAGACAATAATCCAAATAACGATGCCGGTGCGGTGCCAAATACCGATACTGATAATTCAATTTATAATCCTGCCGATGAAGATGACCATGATGTAGCCGCTATTACTATATGTGAAGAAGAAATTTATGACTTAGCATTAATTACCACCCTTGCGCCAGGTTATAACTCTGTTGTTAATGTTGGAGATGAAGTTGGGTTTAGTACTACGGTTTACAATCAAGGTGAGGTACAAGCATGCAATGTTGAAGTAACCGCTTATATTCCAGTTGGGATGTCTCTTAGCAATAACCCCCTAAATTCAATTTGGACTGTTGATGGATATATTGCTACCACAACTATTAACAGTTGCATAGAACCCGGTGGTGCAGCTTCAGTAAATATCTACTTAACGCTTGATGCAGAAGTGGAAGGCGCAAACCTTAACTTTTATGCCGAAATTAGTATGGATGATGGCGAAGATATTGATAGTACAGCAGATGGTATGAATGATGATCCTGGTGCCATACCTAATTCTGGAACAGATAACACCATTAATGGAGAAATGGGTGATGAAGACGATCATGATGTAGCCGCTATAACAATTGGTGAGATTTTAGAATATGATTTGGCTTTAGTGAATGGTATATCTTCCAGCTTACCAACAGAATATTGCCCGGGTGATGAGGTACGATATAATACTGCCATTTATAACACCGGTGAAATAACAGCTTGTAATGTTCAAATAACTGCCTACATACCAGAAGGCATGTCGGTAAGTGATAATCCACAAAATTCAATTTGGACCATTAATGGTTCGGTAGCTACAACTAATATTACCAGTTGTATTCCACCAGGCGGTGTTTATCCTAATCCCGATTCTGATTTGTTAAGTGCATTTTTAATATTAGAAATTGATAATGCACCGAATTCTGTACTGAATTTTTATTCAGAAATTAGTATGGATGATGGCAATGATAAAGATAGTAATGCAGATAGTGATCCAAATAATGATCCGGGAGCAA
The DNA here is from genome assembly GCA_938023075.1 of uncultured Chitinophagales bacterium. Classification (GTDB taxonomy): domain Bacteria; phylum Bacteroidota; class Bacteroidia; order Chitinophagales; family JAHDHT01; genus CALHDG01. The sequence goes on along the minus strand of CALHDG010000249.1, from coordinate 24,437 downwards.
TTCCAGGAACTAATTCTGACAATGCTATTTACAATCAAAATGGCGATGAAGATGATCACGATGTAGCTTCTATTTCTGTTGATGCGGATTGTGGTGGATTTCGAGTTGGTAGACATTTACCAAGCGGTCATTTATCAATTGAAAATATTTATCCAACAATTGCCAATAACTTTGTTAATGTAGTAATTACTGCCAGCAGTAAAGCATCAGTTTTATTTCAAATAGTAGATTTGAATGGTGTGGTAGTTTATAGCCAAACGAATAAAGCCGTTGAAAGTGCGAATGTATATCAAATGAACATCGACTTTTTAAAAGAAGGTGTTTACTTACTACATGCCATAAAAGGCAATGAAATAGCCACGCATAAATTTGTTGTTGAGTAAAACTTAATTAAACTTATTTAATTTTTATATTAAAAGAGGTTATCTTAAAGTTAAGATAACCTCTTTTATGTTTTGTCTTGTTTGTACTTAAATCGACATTAATAAAGAAAATATGTTAAAAACGGAAGTTAAAAATGGATATACCATTGTTCAATTAGATCATGGAAAAGTAAATGCGATTGATACCGATTTAGCAAGAGCTTTATACAATCAATTTATCCAATTAGAAAACGACCCGAACAACAAAGGCGTAATTTTGGCAGGCAGACCTCACGGCTTTAGTGCAGGCTTAAACATTAAATACCTCGCCACTTGCGGAGCAGAAAAAGCTACCCAATTTTGGATTGAGTATATTAAAGCCCTTCAAGCAATGGTTCGCTATAGTAAGCCATTTGTTTGTGCCATAACCGGTTATGCACCTGCAGGAGCAACCATTTTCACTTTGTGTGCCGACTATAGAATTATGGCGAAAGGCGAAAAACATGTAATTGGTATGCACGAATTTAAGATGTCGTTACAAATACCAGAAATGTTATGTGATATTTATGCGTACCAAATGGGCGAGAAAAATGCTTGGGCTGCTGTACAAAATGCGCAACTCTATCAAAGCGACGAAGCTGTTGAAGTGGGCTTAGTTAACGAATCAGTTGAAGCCGAAGAAGTATTGCCCCGGGCAGAAAAACATGTAAAAAAACTGATGCATGTTCTACCGGTTGTTTACAAGCAATCCAAACAATTTTTCAGAAAAGACCTGTTAAAAATTGTTGATAGAGATGCCGAAGTTGTAGCAAAAGAATTCATAGCGTTTAACACACATCCTGAAATTTTGGAGATGGTCGATCGGTTTGCGGCAACCTTCAAAAAATAGCTATTGTAATTTCTTAAGCAACCGCTTTGCTTCAGAATAAAAATCTTGCCCTTCTTTTATCTTTTTTAATTGATGAATGGCTTGTTGAGCTTCGTCTTTTTTCAAATAACACAAAGCCAAATACCAATATGCCTGCGGATGGTAAACCTCACTATCTTTCATCTCAATAACTTTTTGAAAGCTAAGCAAAGCCGCATCCAACTCATTTAATTTAAATTCGGCAGAACCTATAGCCAACCAAACTTTGGGCACATTAGGCTTAGCTTGATCATATTCCCTAAACAACACATTTGCTTCTTTAAATTGTCCATCGGCATAATTAGCTTTAGCCTTTTTGTACAATTGATCCATATTTCCGTTGCCCATTTCCGTGTCGTTCAATTGATACAATTTAAAATGATGGTCCGCCAAATCAGGGTTCGACTTTTTTAGCATATTAGGTACAAACAAAAACAGTAACAATGCTGCTGCTGCCGCTAACCATGCATACCGGTTGAGGTTTTTAATCTTAGGTTCATTCTCAGGAAAAATTTCCGGATTGGCAATAATTTCAGCTTCTTTTGTTTGAGTGCTTGAATCCACCCTTTCCAAGGGTTTATTTTGAATATGCGTTTTCCCTAAATCTTTCAATAGTGATTTTAGGTTTTCATTGCTTTCTACTTCTTCATGAATAGCTAAAGTTTTATCTACTTCTTTATGAAATTGCACTTCTTCTGCTAAAGCCTTATCTTCTTTTAACAAGGCTTCAAATTGGCTTAGTGCGGAGCCCGTGAGTTCTCCGTTTATGTATTTGTTTATTGTTATTTCTTTTTCCATTTTACTTTTCCTTTGGTTTTGAGCGGAAGAATAACTCTTCAAAATTAGGGTGCTGTTCAATCAGTTTTTTGAGTTGCTTCCGGCATTTGTGCATTCTAAAATCGACAGCGTTTGCCGTTGGTAGTTTCAGTAAGTTCATCAGCTGCTTACTGCTCATTTTTTTTAGTCTTCCATCAATAAGGGTTTTGCAAAAATCGCTCAATTGATAGAGGCAAGCATAAAAAAGTAGCATTCTCTCATTCACTAATTCAGTTTCTTCCGCTAATGCTTTTGAAGTAAGTTCATTTGTATATCGTGTCGACTCCGATATTCTTAGTTGTTCATTTTTTCTTTTACGTAAGGTATCTATCCACTTATTACGATAGATGAAATACAGATAACCACCAAAAGGCACGTTGAGTTCTATCTTATGCAATTTCGCATGTTTCAATATTGTCAATAAACACTCCTGAAAAAGATCGTCCGCATCTTGCACATTACCACTGTTGCTGAGTACAAATCGTTTGCACTCTGGTCCCCATTTTTTATATATCTCTTTTATGATACTTACCTCTTCCTTAAGTAAACCATTGATGTATTTCTTGTCTTCGTGTGGCATAAACTGGTTAAGCTTTTTTCAATTTCACAAGATAATATAAAAATTTGCTAAGGTTTTGAAAGTAGAAACGATATAGCTGTAAATATTAATTAACCAATAATTTAAAAGGAGGTAATTCAACCCTAAAGTACTTTAACTAAATCATGCACCAGCACTTTTAGAAAGTGTTTGATGCAAAGCAAAAATCTGGCTAAATAGGTTTTTTACAAAAGGGGTAAAGCGAAATAATCTAAAGACCGCTTTACCCACAAAATTTGAATTTAATCAAAAATAAATTTTTAAGATGGAACATCAAACAAAAACAACATTTAACAATAAACCAAAAACTAAGCATAGATTACACAATTGCAATAAAATAGTATCCATACTTTGCATAGTATTGGCATTCATTAGCTTTAATTTTAGTGGCTTTGGACAATGTGGTTTTAACTGGGTTGAAACAACTGGCTGCACGGTAGATTTTGAAGTGAATACAGGTACTGGATATGATTATGATATACAAATGGGAGATACAAACGGCACTGTTTTAAGTAGCAATAATGGACCTGTATTTAGCTTTCAATATGATAACCCCGGCAATTACACGCTTGTGTTGACTTACTATAAAAATGGAATTCCCAGATGTGGAGCAAGTTATAACATTAGCTTAACTACTTGTCCAGATTGTGATAATAGCTATTATTTTAGTGCACAAGAATCTACTTATGAAGATTGCTGTATTATAATAGATGCCGGTTCAACAAGTGATTGCGATAATTGGCACGTTGCAATAGATGGAACAATTTATGAACCAGATGACGCAAATGATGCTGGCGAGTTTTTACATTGCTTAGATGAGAATGATACGTACTTAGTTGAGTTTTTTGTTGATGTTGAGCTTTATTGGGATAGAGAAGTAGAATTAACTACCTGTGAAGATTGTACCGGCGGATACTATTTTAGTGCTCAAGAATCTAGCTATGAAGATTGTTGCATTATAATAGATGCCGGTTCAACAAGCGATTGCGTAAATTGGCACATTGAAACAGATGGAACAATTTATGAACCGGATGATGCCAATGGTGTAGGAGAGTTTTTGCATTGTTTAGATGAAAATGATACATACTTAGTTGAGTTTTTTGTGGATGGTCAGCTTTATTGGGATGATGAGGTTGAATTAACCACTTGTGAAGAAACTTGTGAAGATTGCGAATTAGATATACTGGATTTTAATATTTTCAAAAATGGATGCGATATTGAATTCTGTACTCCTCCTGTTATATACCAAGATCCATGTAATGAAATTATAGGTTGGGAAATCGACTATGGCGACGGCAACATAGTTAGTTATGAGAGCCTCGATAATGTATGTTTAGAGCATACCTACAGTTGCAATGGAACCTATGAATTTATTGTATATGTAACCGTAAGTGATAGAGAAGATTTGACGTGTACTACTTTTGCAAACAAAACAATTGTAATTACAGACTGTGTAGATTGTTGTAACTGTGATACACCAAATTTAAAATTTGGAGAAATAAATGGTAAGCCATGTACTGGCGGAGTTTGTGTGCAAAATGTATGTGAAGGTGCAACTTATGAGTGGACTTTTGAAGATGAAACCTATACAGGTACTTGCAATATAGAACACACTTATGAATGCAACGGAGCATATGAGTTTTGCTGGACTATGTCTTACGAAGATCCGTTTGGCAATTTATGTGAAGAAACAGGTTGCGAAACTATTAACATTACCAATTGTGACGAATGTGATTGCGATATAACTACCGTTCCAACAAATCTTCAGGTTTTACCCGGTGGAATACTTACTTGGGATCCTGTTCCGGGTGCAACAGGTTATATTATTAGTTCTCCTGGACCGTTGGAACTTCAAATTAATTGCGGGTGTAAAAAACAAGATTATATATATGTTAACAATATAGTGGGCAGCTCTTATCAACTTAATAAAAAGCAAGTTAACAGTTGTTTCGTATGGCAAGTGCAAGCTATTTGTAGTGATGGTATATCAAAAAAATCAAAACAGTATTGCTACCCAGGTAAAAATATCGAAATTATAGATGATACAGGTGGTACAAATGAAGGCGGAATTTTGGATTCTGAAGGCGACGACACAGAAGACCCAAGAGGAGGTCCCCCCAAGCTTTCTAATGGTAATAATACCAATCCAATATCGGTATATCCAAACCCAACAACCGATTTCTTCAAATTAGATTTAAACAATGCGGAAGAGGTATTGCTGAATATTCAATTGATAGATTCATCTGGTAGATTAGTATTAGAAAATAATACTGAGCTAACAAAAGGTGAACATCAGTTAAATTTTAATGTAGCAGATTTGCCAAGAGGAGTTTATGTACTTAAAGTTTCATCTGAACATATTAATCAAAGCAGTAAGCTGTTACTAATAAATTAATATTATTAAGAATCGAAAAGCCCAAACAATCCCCATAACATTTTGTTGTAATAGACATACCTCATTACGAGGTATGTTTTTACAACGTTTAATTAATTTAAAAGAAAATAAGTATGCCTAAATTGGTTGCTAAAAAATATCCATTTTAAAAATTGATACCTTAAAAAATTACAACAAAATGAAAAAAATTATTTTAATGCTTAGCCTGCTAATTTGCAGCACCCTTTTTTATCAACACAGTAAAGCGCAATGCCATATAGATGATTGGACAGCTTTGAAAGCCCTATACGAAAATACAAATGGGGAAAATTGGAAAAACAATAAAGGTTGGGAACAAATTGAGGGAACAGTTCCTCAAAACAAATGTGATTTAGGCGTTTTACATGGTGTAACACTAAAAGTAAGTCTCGATTCTTTTGAAAATGGAAGAGTTGACCTTGTAAGATTAGTAAATAATAAATTAAATGGAGAAATACCCAATGAAATACACTTATTAAATTATTTGACAAAATTAGATTTATCAAATAATCAATTAAGCGGTAACCTAACTGCTGAATTAGGTAGAATAAATCGTTTAACTATTTTAGACTTGTCAAATAATAAATTGAAAGGAAATATACCGGATGAGTTTGGTGACTTGACCAATTTGTTAGCATTAAATCTATCGCATAATCAATTAAACGGTAGCATCCCAATTCAATTAAAAAATTTAACGAATTTATCCGTCTTAAATTTATCTTATAATCAATTTACAGGAAGCATCCCTAATGAATTAGGCTTGTTAACCAATTTGTCAGATTTAAATTTATCTTATAATCAACTAAGTGGTAACATACCGGTTCAATTTGAAAACTTAACCAATTTGTCGGTCTTAAATTTATCTTATAATCAATTAACAGGCAACATACCTGCTTTAAGTTTAAACTCATTTAAGGTAAACGGAAACTATTTCAAAACTAACAATATTTCTAATGCATCTAATTTTGACCAATTTATATTTAATCCGCAATATGTTAAACTAAGTAATAATTCTAACATTATTACCATCAATTCATTAAATGAGCCAGTTACCGAAGCATTAACGGTTTCTGTAGAAAATGAAAATATCATAAAATACCAATGGTGCAAAAATAATGAGGTTATGCGTGGTGATGTTGACACCAGTACAAATACTTTAAATCTACATATTAATGAGCCGGAAAACGCAGGTGCTTACACACTAAAATTATCAGAAATTTTAAACAATACAGATACGTTGGAATATATTTATGAACCCTTTTACGTGGTTATTGATGGCTATGATTTATATGGTGAAGCAGTTGTATCAAATCAAGTAATGATTGAGTTTTGCAATGCACAAGAAAGACAAGTTTATGAAGATTCTATAATTGTCAACTATGGTGGTTTTGTAATTGATTCGTGCAATTGTAACCGCGAGATATATTTGTATGAATTTCCAAATGCTAATAATGCCGCCGAAATTTTCTTGAATGAAAAGTCAATCGCTATGAAAGATAGCACTGAAATAGATAGTGATTTTAATAATATATTGAAATTTGGGCCTATTAATATTGGACCAGAAGCCTATGAAGTATCGAATGTTAGTAATGAAAGTTGTGAAGATACTATATCCATTTATATGTTAGATACCGGATTTACAGGTGATTCTCCATTTTTGCAAGCTGCTGTTGTAGAAGCCTGTGACGGAATGAATGATGATATTTTGGATAATGGGTGGCACGGCACTTTTGGGTTTAACTCAATCACACATCATTTAGATAACAATGTCCCTCTAAAAATTGTTCCGGTAAAAATTTTTACTGAAGATGATAAATCAACCCTTTTTAACTTAGTTTGTGGTTTATATTTTGCAATAGATAATAATGCCGATGTAATTAACTTAAGTGGCGGGTTTTATGGTGGTGAAGTTTCTGCTATATTAGAAAATGCAGTTTCAACTGCCTGTTCGAAAGGTATTTTTATTGCTACTTCGGCTGGAAATGATACTATTGATATTGACATCAAGCACCAATATCCGGCATATTTTGCAAAAGATTATCCCAATGTAATTTCAGTAGCTTCAATTACCGAAAGTGGAGATTTAAGTGAATTTTCAAACCGAAGCCGAAATGCAGTTAAACTTGCTGCTTTTGGTGAAAATATTGTAAGTAATGTTCCCAAAGGAACAATGGTTGCCAGTGGTACGTCCATGTCTACCTTTTTTGTTTCTAAGGAGTTGGCTTTAGAAATTGGCACTTGTACCAACAGAACTTTTGAAGAAATATTAACCGATTTTGAAACAAACCGTTTAGTTAGCAATGAAAGACACAAGCCTATTCATCTACTCAAACCCAGATATAATAAGAGTACTCCACCTAAAAGCCACCGCCGCCTGCCAATACTACCAACAAAACAACAGCCAAAAATACCTAACCCTCGCCAACCAAACATATCAAACCGCCTTCAATTTCCACAACAATCTCCAGCAAGACATCTCCACTGAAAACTCCCGCTTATTCCAGGCAAAAAACATTGTATCATATATTGAAAATGCTTTAAAAATAGCTTATGAATTGCAAGAAAAAGGGCAAGATATTGGAGCATCTACTTTCCGCTTTATGGAAAAAAACAAAGCCACCGTTCTACTACAAGCTATGAATGAAGCTGATGCTTTACAATTCGCCAATTTACCGGATAGTTTGATTGAACAAGAGAAAGATTTAAAAATAGCCATCTCATTTTACCAACGACAACTGAACGATGCTCGTTTAAATGAAGATACCATTACAGCAATTAATGAATTGGAAAACACCCTCTTTGAAAACAAAGAACTGTATCGCCGATTAATCAACAACTTAGAAGAAAACCATCCTGATTACTACAACCTAAAATACCAACAAAACCAAACTCAACTAAGCGATGTTCAAGAACAATTAAATGATCAAACCGCCATCCTTTCTTATTTTGTTGGTGATTCCTCCATCTACACATTACTCACTCAAAAAGACAATACCCAATTGTTCAAAACCCAAAAACCTGCCGATTGGAATACCGTCATCCAAAATTTTAGAGAGGTGGTTACTTTATCTAAGCCTGAAATGAAAGCCAATCCCTATACGCCAAAAATATTTCGGCAGTTTGTGCAGCATGCACATACTTTACACAATTGCTTGCTAAATCAGCCGCTTGAAGAATTAAGTCATCATACACATTTAAAAATTATTCCGGATGGAGAATTGAATTATATTCCTTTCGAGCTATTGTTGACCGAAATGGGTGATACTGCATCGGTTGATTACAAAAACTTAGCTTATGTGTTAAAACAACAGTCTGTTAGTTACCATTATTCTGCTGCTTTAATGATGGAACAACTTGAAAATAATGTAAAAAACGAGAACCAACAAACCTCAAAATATGGGGGTTATGCAGCACTGTATGAAAAGTCCGATAGCCTTGATGAAGATTTACCGACAATCCGTCAATTGGTGCAAGACATGGCTTTATTTTTTAATGGAGAAGCTTATTCAGGTAATCGAGCAAGCAAGCAACATTTTTTGGAAGATTCCTTGAATTACCAAATTCTACAATTTGGCATGCACGGCAAATTGGATGATCGGCATCCTTTAAATTCTCATTTAGTTTTTACTAAAGATGCTATACCCGGCAACTCCAATTTGTATGCTGCCGATTTGTACAATATGAAACTGCAAACCGATTTAGCGGTTTTAAGTGCCTGCAATACCGGCACGGGTCTTTTACAAAAGGGAGAAGGGGTGATGAGTTTATCCCGGGCATTTACTTATGCCGGTTGCCCTAGCTTAGTGATGAGTTTATGGAGTATCCCCGAACATGCTTCTGCCAATGTACTTCGTGGGTTTTTTAAAAATTTAAAAAGTGGGGAAAGCAAAGATGTTGCATTACAGCAAGCAAAATTAGGCTATTTAAACGATGCACTAATAAGCGAAAGTCACCCTGTTAATTGGGCAGGTTTAATAGCTACCGGCAATTCCGATTCGCTGTATTCAAAAACCAGATGGTATTGGTTGGGTTTTGCATTGGTTTTTATAAGCGGAGGGGTTTTGTTTAAATTTTTAAAACCATAGACACAAAACTCAGAACTCCATAAATATCTCGACTGACATCGATTTTTTTTCTTACTACTAAGCACCGAAGTTTTTAAACTATCCCCGATTTCCAAGTCAACTACGCTAAAGGGTGTTGGGTTGTGTAGTTGCTAAGTGTTGTTTTTCGAATGGAAAATTTCGTCATTCAAAATTGGGTGTTCGGTGTTCGATATTTTTTGGTTGACCATTTAGTGTTGCCTGTTTCCAAACTGCCTTATTGTATCGCTACTTAATATTTTATGAAATATCTGTCTTATAAAAAAAGCCGGTTAAATAATTAACCGACTTTTTATATATATGAAAACTTATATTATTGCTGATTCAACAACTCTTTCATAGCATTCGACTTATCAAAGTCTCCTATTTTCGCATATATTTCTTTTAATGCATTTAGGGTATTGATGTCAGTTTTGTTAATAGTATGCGCTTTTTCTAAAAAAGGTAGGGATTGTTGAAATAGATCACCACTTTCTTTATTTAACCGATCGTACTCATCGTTAGCATCTAAACTCAATTCTTGCATTTGCTTGGTAAGATCAGCAGCTTTGTTGTAAAAAATTGCGCCAAGATTAAAATAGGCATCAAAATATTCTGGATTTAATTCAATGGCTTTTTCGTAAGCTGATTGTGCACCTTCATAATCTTTCATTTTATCTTTTGCAGTACCTAATACAAAATGGTATTCTGCTTTTTCTGGTTCGTTGGTTATTGCTTCGGTTAACAAATCAATGGCATCTTCTTGCTTATCATTGGCTAACAATTCATTTATCTCATCAATTAAAATTCCTTGATTTTCTGGAAATAATTCACGTGCCTCAGCTCTTATCATTTTTGCTTTAGCATCATCACCGGTTTTTTTGTATAAAGCACCTAAGCTTGAAAGTACCCCGATGTCTTTTATATCAGCATCATAAATTTTTTGGTATATTGACAGGGCTTCTTCATCTAGATTTGCCTTCTGAGCACATAATGCAGCATTTTTCATGCTTGATGTATCCATAGGTGGTTTGTTCTTGCTGTATTGGGTTACAATTTCGTTTACCGATAAAATTTTGCTAAAACTGCTATAAGCATTTTTAAAATCTTTATTGTTGTAATGACCAATTCCTTCATTACTCAATATAGTAGCTAATGCACCCAAATTTTGAATATTATCATCTCTGTACCGGTTTTTATTATCTAACTCTAAACTTTTACTAAATGCTTCTGAAGCCATATTGATCGCATCTCCAGCCACATCTTTATGTGCTTCGCTGCTACCGAGTTTTAGTTCTATTAAACCTTTATAATGCCAGGTTTTTGAATTGCCCATAGTTTTTTCGTGTTTTAAAGCTGCATCAATAGCTTCTCTTGCTTTTATCAATGCATCATCGTCAGAATCACGATCAAACTGGGTTAAATAATTCCAGGCACTGACTACTTTGTTATTTTGTGCGTGAACAAAAAGTCCACTAAAAAGTACTAATGCCGTTAAAATAAAAGACTTTTTCATTGTATTCATTCTAAATTAAAATTTTCGTTTGTAACTTAAAGATTGTTTATTTTCCCTATGGTTTAAGATAAAAAATGATTTTTATGGGATTGGTAAGTTTATTTTCTCACAGCAAACATATATTTACCCTTAAAAAATAACGATAATTTAACATTTGATAACAAAATCTATTTTTTAACCAATGGAAGTATCAATTGTGTAAATTGTCCTTCAATACTATAAATTTAGTAGCTATAATCCATTTTCTGTCTCAAAAAAATAGAATTAAGCTTCCTCCAAAATTTGTTCTGTTGCCTTTTTGCTAACTACTTTTTCAATAATTTTTTCGATCGTGCCGTTTTCATCAATCACAAAAGTTTCTCTGTGAATTGAATCGGTAACCCGTCCCATAAATTTTTTGGGTCCCCAAACACCATAAGTATTGGCAACTTTCAAATCTTTATCAGAAAGTAAGGTGAACGGCAATTCGAATTTTTTAATAAAATTTTGGTGCTTTTTTTCACTATCAGGACTTACACCAATTACTTCGTATCCTTTTTTCTTTAATTTGCTGTAATTATCCCTAAAATTGCACGCTTCTGTTGTACAAGTAGGCGTATTATCTTGTGGATAAAAATATAAAATCACCTTTTTGCCTTTGTAATTAGATAATTTTACTATTTCTCCATTCTGATCTTTAGCCTCAAAATCAGGTGCTATATCATTTACTTTCAATGTAGTCATATTTCAATACTGGTTTTTTTAAAATTATATTAATTGAAAAATTTTTCGAGTATCCAAATAGTGCTTAAACATATAATGAAAATTAGCCAATTCCAAATTGGTGGTATTAACTTTTTGATATAAATATGTTGTGCTTTGTAATCTGCGGTATGTCTTTCTTCAACCAAATCAATATATTTTGCCTTTAACCTACTTTCGTTATACCTTTTTATAAGTTTGTTTTGATGGCTGCCAGAAACATACAGTTCGGCAAAACTACTATCTTTTCCTGTTTTAAATTGATACCAACCTGCTTGGTTTGCCCAAAAAGTGGCTTCATATTGTTCACTAATTAAATAATGTTGAAGTAAATGCAATGCAGACCAATTGTTTTCAACGGTTTCAGGTGATTTAAAAAATGCTGCCGGTTGTGTTTCATTACTTAATAAAATCAATTTAATAGCTTCACCGCTAATTGGAAATACCGTCTTAAATTGCCAGGTATTTTCAACCACGTTTTTAACTCCTAGCATTTCATCTATCATACCAAACCATAGGTGATTGTAGGTTAATGAATCTCCTTTTAAATTAAACAAATAACTGTTTTGCAAATTTGTGATGCCAAATAACTGATAAACATTCCGGTTGGTTGATAATATTTTGCCGGCATCTTTTCCTTTAAAGCGTTTTGAGGTGAATAAGTTATTTTGATAAGGGTAAATGTCTATTTCTGTTGGTTGCTTATCAATTAAGACCTTGGCAAACATTTTTTGGCTTTGTGCAATTTGCTCTATATCAATTTTAAAATCAGCTAATTTGCTAGCGGCTTTTAGTATGTTTTCATCAGTTCGTAACAATATTGCCATCCCGTTTTTATGAAATTGTTTTATCAATTGATATGCACTTTCATTTAGGGCTAACAAAGATGTGCCGTCTACAATTAACAAATCGATGTTTTTCAATAAAGTCTTATTAAAAACAAAAGCCTTGCTTTTTTCTTTTACATTAATTTGATCAAACTGAAAATTTTGCAAAGATGTTTGAGTTTTTACCTTTAGTTGATGCCCTTGTTTGGCTAAGTAATTTTTCAGGTGATTATGTTCAAAGCCAGGATACCCATTAAGCATTAAAATAGATGCTTTTTGATTAGGGATTACTTCTAAAGGTAAAGCAACGGTTTCTACTATAGCATTATCTGTATTTAAAAAATGAAGTTCTACCAAATGATTGCCCGGTATGGCACAAATGGCTTTATGTTCAATTGTTAGTGGTTTTTCTGTAATCTCAATCGTATCCAATTGGATAAAAGGACTTTGCAATGTGTATTTTTGAATACTTGAATCAAGTTCCAATTTTATAAACAATTCAAAATATTCATTTACTTTTAAATTCTTTGTATACTCAATAGACAATAAATTGTTCAATTCTTTAGCAACTGAAGGAAGAAATTGAATGGGCACTTCTGGTAAATTTTTAAATGCAATTATGGATAGGTGATCGCCAACAATGTAAATTTGATCAATTGGTTGATAGTGATGAATCAGATGGTCAACATTGGCTACAGTTTTTATTAACAATGAGTCTTTAGATGTAGATTTTATTTGAGGTAGTTTAAAAAATGTGTAATTTTTATCCTTCCATTGTTCAGCATTAAAATGGTCAATATCTTTTTGATGCGTAAACAATACTGCTGTTGAACTGATCTGCTTTTTATTGTATTTTGGTTGAAGTACTAAAGCATCTACACTTAAAATACAACACAAAAAAAGCACACTTCTTACAATAATATTTTTAGTTGATGTACGATAACTGAACCAAACACCAATCATCCAAACTATTGAACTTATTCCAATGATTAAGCTCAATACCGTTGCTGAAGTATCAAAATAAAAACCTGAAAACTGCAATTTATGAATATAAAAATTGACTAAGGAATGAGAAAAAAATAAATTTACATGTTGACTTTGCAATTTTTCGATATACTTCGTTGAAAAGCCTCGTCTTAGCCCCACTAAGACTACGTTTTTCGCCTCGTCTATCAAAAAATTGCATTATCATAGATGGTAAATTTATTTTCTCATCATTCCTAATTAACATACTGCCAGTATAAATTCTCTAATCTACTGTTTTTTCTCACCGTCTTTCCACTAAGCGATTCATTTTCTTTTAGAAATAAATGCAAAACATATTGAAGCTCATGTAGTTTGTTTATTTTATTCGGAATTTGATTGAGTATATGAAGACATTGTACATAACAATTTTCATCCTTCTCCCGAATACCATAAAGTAAGTCTTTAATTTTGTTTACTGTTTGATGAGTCTCAAAAGTATAGGTTTGTTGATGTATTAAATACTCTACCTTTTGCAAAGCAAGGTATATCTTTTGAACAACCTGATCAGCGGGCAAAGAAATAATATGCTTAGGGTCTGTTATTTCATCTAACTCTCCTCTTAATCTTTTTTTGGCTACATCAATTTCAGGTAAATCTAAACCAACTCGTTCTACATACACTCTACTTGCCTGTTGAACTTCTTTAATTAATTTTAAAGCTTTGTGTTGATAAGGTAAAGACAAGGCAGGTTGACCCAAGCGCAATTGCAATTCAGCATCCCACATTTGTGCGAGTGCAGCTTTTAGTTTTGCTTTTACTTCACTTTCAAAAAATGTATTGCTTTCGGCATTATCGTGAAAGTGTTGAAATGGAGCTAACCAATTTTTGGGTGCTTCCGGGTTTTCGGTTTCTTCGCCGTGATGATGATAGTTATGACTTGAATGGTCGTGATCATCATCATGACTTGAATGATCATGTGCTAAAAGTTCATTTTCGTGACCGTGTTCTTTTTCATCGAAGTGTTCCACTTCTTCCAACATATCATGTTCGTGGTTGTGATCACAATTTTCATGATGATTATGATCGTGTTTTTTATGAGTTTGATGTTCTTCTTTATGATGATCGTGTTCGTGATGATGTTCTTCTTCATGATGATCGTGATCGTGATGATGTTCTAAACTTTCTTCATGCTGATGATGCGTTTTTTCACTTACTGTATTGTTTGAAACTTTTTTGTTAGGTGTTCGGCTTGCGTGGTTATAGGACGTTCGAATACCAATTGTTCCTTCAAATTCTTCCCCTAAAAATTTACCGTAGCGAAGGCGCAGTAATTTCTGTTCTATTCCAATATTGTTACTTTCTTCTTTAAAAGTAAGTTCACTTAAATCGGTCTTCTGTTCAATCAAATTTTCGGTATCAATAATAAGTTGTCGTTGACTTCTAAAATATTCTGGTTCTCTATCCATACCCAATGCCATGGTAAAATCGGCTTGTTGTTTTGTAGTATCTTCAATAGCAATAATATAGGTATCTGAAAAAACAGTTTGCTTTTTGGCAGGATGATTATCACTTGCTTCTATTCTGATATAAAACTCATCTCCTGGTTCAGGTTTTAAATCATTTAAATTGATAGTAAGCGATTGTTCCTCCTCTTTTCTTACTGTAGATAAAGCATAGTTTTCTTCCTCAAAAATTACCGACTCTCCATCTCCACTACTTTTAAGGAGTTGTATATCAGCTTTCGAAATTCCATAATCATCTTTTAAAATATACCTTATCATTTGCGGTTTCAATTCACTTTCCCGAATTTGCTGATAATGCTTTAAATTTGTTATTCGTACAATTGGTTTTTTATCAGGTATTACGTTTATGGCATATAAAGTATTCAATATTGGAGCTTTAATTGTGGTGTCTGCTTTAAGATTATACCATGTTTTTCGAGGTGTTTTCAATGTAAGTTCTATAGCATAATTAACCGAATCATTTGTGCGGAAAGGTATTGATTTACCATCTATTTCCACAATAGGTTTTGGCGCATTACGATCAAATTGTAATCTCCATTCAATCAAACTTCCTTCAGCAATTTCAATGTCCATTTCTTTTTGAGCAAATGATTGTAAGCGAGTATATTTTGGAGGTATAACTTTTATCTTATAATCTTTTAACGATACAACTTGAGTTGAATCTGCTATACCAAATTCAAGGCTTGATTTTGCATTTGGTAAGATATTAGAAACGGGAGATTTGACCGCTTGAGTATCTAATTGAAATTGTATCACCCATCCTACCAAAAGCAAATTAATGAATACGCATATGAATGCTTTCCCAAAAAAATGAGGTGTGTTCAGTTCATTAAAAACCTTGCTTACTCGAGTTTGTATTTTCGATAATTGTATTTTTTCTAAACTATTTAAATTGTCAGAATTTTTTACTAGCAAAGTTGTACTGTATTCCATTTTGGGATGTGCATTTATATGTTTCAACAAATATTTACTTTGCTTAAGTCTAAAATCCTCATATAGAAATGGAATAGCCGCTAAAACTACTATGCCTAAAAATGCCAATAAAAAAAACAAATGATTAAACGGTTGAATAGCATATGGAATATACAACCAAAGCAAAAAAGCCATAAAGCTGAAACAAATGCTAGCATACAAAAATAAGACTTGCTTAAGATGTTGTTTCCGAAGAAGGGTCGTATTTTTGTTGTTAATCATTCGATTCAATTATGTAGACATAACGCTAAGTTGCGCATCAATAGTTTGCTGTAAATGTTTACTGACAGCAATTAAGGGTAAGCGTAAATTATTTTCGCACAAACCCATTTGAGCCAATACATATTTTAATCCGGTTGGATTACCCTCGGCAAACATACTTTTTAATATTGGCAATTGTTCATAAAAAAGTAACGAAGCATTTTTATAATCACTGTTTAAACAATGCTGAACAATCTGCCGGTAAACTTCGGGGAAAGCATTGCCGGCAACCGAAATTAAGCCCACTCCACCAATTGACATTATGGGTAAAATAAGCGCATCATCACCAGAAATGAGTGCAAAATTTTCAGGTTTGTTTTTTATAATGTCCATCATTTGCGGCAAGTTACCCGATGCTTCTTTTATGGCTACTATGTTGTTACAAGCATGGGCTAAATGCAAAGTAGTTTCAGCTTCCATATTACTACCGGTGCGGCTAGGTACATTGTATAAGATGATGGGTTTTTCTGTGCTTTGAGCAATATGCTCATAATGTTGAATAATGGCTTGTTGGTTCGGCTTGTTGTAATATGGACTAACCGATAAAATACCATCGTAAGGAAGGTTTTGGTATGCCTTTATTTGCTGAATAACTGTGTTAGTATTATTACCACCTACGCCTATTACCAACGGGATTTGACTTGCAATTTCTTCTATAAAAATATGAACAACAGTGTTCTTCTCATTGGCATTTAGGGTTACCGATTCGCCGGTTGTTCCAAGTGCCACTACATAGTCTACTTCACCGGCTATTAGATGCTGAATAATTTTTCTTAAAGCTGTTTCATCTACTGAACCATTTTTGTTAAAAGGGGTAACAACTGCTATTCCGAGACCTTCAAATAAGTGTTGCATATATTATTTTATTCCGTTACCGGACTAACTTGTTTTATTTCTTCTTCTTTATGAACAATAAAATCACCAACGGCACTGTATTTTTTAATTCTTTGTTCAATTCGTTCTTCCGCTGATATGGCTTCCAATTGATTAGTATGTTTAATGATTACTTTTTTAAGAATGCTCGCCATTTTCTCAGGTTTATCGTGTGCACCACCGAGCGGCTCATTAATAATTGCATCTATTAGTCCAACTTTTTTTAAGTCTTTGGCGGTTAGTTTTAAAGCGGCTGCGGCTTGCTCTTTATACTCCCAACTACGCCATAATATAGAAGAACACGATTCTGGTGAAATAACCGAAAACCAACTATAGGAACACATTAATAAACGATCGCCCACGCCAATACCTAAGGCTCCACCACTAGCGCCTTCTCCTATTATTAAACAAATTACCGGCACTTTTAATTGTGTCATTTCGTAAATATTACGGGCAATAGCTTCCCCTTGCCCGCGCTCTTCTGCTTCTAAACCTGGGTAAGCACCCGGGGTATCTAACAAACAAACCACTGGTTTGTTAAATTTTTCTGCTAACTTCATTAAGCGCAAGGCTTTGCGGTAACCTTCAGGATTGGGCATTCCAAAATTACGATACTGCCGGGTTTTGGTATTAGAGCCTTTTTGGTGTCCAATAATCATATAGGTTTTACCTTCAATTGAGCCAAAGCCGCCAACTATGGCTTTGTCGTCTCCAAAATTTCTATCGCCATGCAGCTCAGTAAATAAATCGCAAATTTGCCGGATATAATAATTGGTGTATGGACGGTTAGGATGCCGTGCAAGTTGAACAATCTGCCAGGGATTCAGCTTAGCAAATACTTCCTTTTGGGCAACTGCCAGTTTTTCCGTTAGTTCCTCACGAATGGTCGTTACATCAATATTTTGTTGATTACCAATACGATTAATATCGTTCAGTTGCTCATATAGCTCTTCAATGGGCTTTTCGAAATCAAGAAAAATTCTTTTACCTTGTTCCATGTGGTTTCGATTGCTTCACAAAATAGTTTATTCCTGCAAAAAGGGAAAGAAAACTGCCTTAAATTAACATTTCGATGTATTTGTTGGGCTTGGGTAAGGTATTTAGGAATGCTGAGAAATAAATTTATTAATTGAGAATATTATTATTTTTTTTCTTGTCGAGGTGAAAAATGCATGCTTTTGCCTAAGTTAAGACGAGGCTAAACAATAAAAGAATCAGTACAGATGCTTGTTCATAAATATACTGAAATTTTAGGTTTTACATCTTCATAATTATTACAGAAATTGGTAGTACGATAACTTGATGGTACCGTATTTGGTACGTAACTGAATACGGTTGCCGTTAAATGATTAGCCCTGATAGGAGCGGTATCCTTTTTATGGAACAAAGTGGAATAAAAAGATTTAGCGGATAGCAGGTTGCCCGTTTTTAAATACTTCTGTCGTTTCGCTTCTAAAAAAAAAGAGCATGGTTAAACCTGTAATTAACTAGTTGATAAACTTTAATTTACCGTTTACCCCAAATGTTACTATTCGGTTAGGATGGTGAAGTGTTCAATAAATTATTTTTGGTATTCTACAAAAGTATGATTTTCGTCTATTAATTCATCTTTGATGATTGCTGAAATGATTCCCCAATCGCCTCTCGCTAATCCGGCTCCAATGGCAGGATAGCCAATTCGCGTGCCTGAAAAGTTTTTCTTTACTTGTTTAAATACATTTCTAATGGCTTGGTAATCGGCTAATACGCCTTCGCCTTTCCAATCAAATTGGGTATAGCCATTTACAATAATTAGCTTTCTATCTTGTATCTTCATTTCTGCCCAACTAATGGTTCCTAATTTTGATTGGTCTCCTCTTTTAGTTTTCAAATCTGCTTGATAAGCTTCGGGAAACTTCTGTTTGATGGTGTAGGCAATTCCTGCCCCCATGTTACAAAAGCAATTACAGCCGTGTATAATCAAATCAAATTCACCTTTAATAGCTAATTGAATTAAATCTCCTTTTACGATTTTCATACACAATTATTTTATCAGCATTTAATTAATGGATGTTTGCTTTAATTATTTTATCCGAAAAGGTCGCTCCAGAATTTAAATCGATAATTTGCATCATATAAACACTTGAAAGCAGATCACTCAAATTTAGTTGAACCGTATTGGACATTTCGGGCAGGATAAGTTCCTTAACTTTTTTTCCATTCAGATCATAAACATTAATTTCGGCTTTGATATTTTCTTTTAAGGCTATATATAAATATTCACTAAACGGATTAGGATAAAACAAATGCACCGGACTTTCTACTTCTACAATATCAGATATTATACAATCAACGCAAGTATAATCAATGATGCTAAGTTTATCTATATAAAAGCCATCTCCACTTAATATAGGATCGGTTTGCAATTCGAACCGGATTTTTATGCGGTCTCCTTTATAGTCTGCTAAGTCTATCATTTCCTGATGCCATGCTTCACTTTTGGTATAAGTTTGTAAAGTAGTCCAAAGTGGTTCTGCAGATGTTAGAATTTGTAAAGCCACTTGATCTTGAAAATTATCGAAAGACCATTTGCTAAAAAATTCTAAACGGGGTTGATTACTTTCGCTCAAGTCAATCCAATCATTAATTGTAAAAAAATTAGTTGTATTACTTGCTGAATTCCCATTGTCTGAATCAGCAAAAGAAAACGACCCATCATAAGTATCATCTGCACACAAGCCCCAAGCTATTCCGTTTCCTGAACTAGTCCAATTATCCAAACCAGCTTCTGCATCATCTTCAAATAAAATTGTCTTTTTTCCAATAGGCACTATAATGGTTTCTCTGTTCATTTCCGTTCCATTTTGACTTACTATAAGATCAACTTCAAATTGTTCGCCTTCAAACATCGGATCAATATAAATATTAAAATTTCCGCTTCTATCCCGTTCTCTTGAGGCGACCATGCCAATAGAGCCATTGCCAGTAACCACTACATATTCATTATTTGGTACAATACTTACCTCAACCATGGAAGGGCTTGAACCAAGTCCTTTATTTTTCACTTCAACGTTCATTTCAAAATTGCCACCTCTAACTGCCTCCCCAATAAGTTGGTGGCTTTGCACATCGGTATATTGTCCGGCAATCCAAGTCTGATAAAACAGTACATATACATTTTCATCTACCAATGGAAAAATTTCGCTTTGCTGGGGCCAAAAACCAGAACCATCAATTTCTAAAGTCCAGCAATACACGCCTTCTGAATGAAGATAAGACCGGGTTGTACCACAAGAGGTATAGCCCAACATTTGAAAAGTAACCCCATAAGGATAGTCATTTTCACTTAAAAAATCGGATGCCCATTCTGAGTAAATTGGAAAAGCCGGCGGAGAAGTATCAAAACCATAAGGCATTAGACAACTGCCCGCAGTAGAGTGAATTGAAAGCGAGGTGTTGGGCTTAATTTCTGCCAAAAAGTTTTTAACCGCCATCGATTCGGGCTCAGAAAATGCTTCTTCCCCTCTGTAAATATTTGAACATGGATTGGTGCTTGAACAATTATTATCGTGCGCATATCCAAAACTATAATTTCTGTTGAGATCAATACCCACACAATCATCACTAATCAATCGCCGGTTTTTTCTCCAAAAGCCACCGCCATTTGGGTCGGTTTCGCGGTTATATTCATAGCCATCCGGGTTTACACACGGTACAATATAAATCTCCCGGTTATTCAGCATATATTTCACTTTTTCATCTATTGCATAATGCTCTAACAGCCAAAAAGCATAGTTAAGGGTTACCGCCATCGAAAGTGGCTCTCGTGCATGATGTAAAGCATCATAATACACCACTTCTTCATCTTCATCAATTAAAGGGTTATCAGAAATTTTTACTGCCCAAATATCCCTGCCTTCTATTGATTTACCGATACTGTATTTTGGGCTTGCCAGATTAGGGAAATCGGCACTCATCTCATCTAATTTGGCTTCAATTTCGGCTAAAGTATAAAAGCCACCCATACTACCATAGCCAAAATGATCTGCTGTAAAATTCGTTCTCTCAGCTTTTTTATCAGATAGCTTATCCAATAATTGTTGCTCTTTATAATTTGCTCTGCAATCTTCAATCAATATTTCATAGCTAACATTTGCTGCATCTAAAACCGGTAAGTCTAGCTGATTAACAATAAACTTCAGGCTGTTTTCATCTGCAATCTGAAAGTGATCAAAATCAATCGCTAAAGTATTTAAATGAGTCATCTGCTCTGCAGAAGTCAGTTCCACTTTTATTTTAGCGTAGTTATCACTTTGCGCAAAATTTGTGTTGAAAACAAATACAAAAAGTACCGTGAGTAGCATTACTTGTTGAAAATTGATCATACAATGTGGTATTGTTTCCATCAAAGTTATAAACAATTCATTAAAATTGAAATATTTAATTAAAAATTAGTGTGTTTCCAAATCAGATCTCAATTTTATGGATTTAGGATTTACTGAATCAAGTTCATCAAACACGCTTTGCTAAAAACAGCGATTAACTAAAAATATATGAATCAATTTTAGCAATAAATTGGTTAACACTTGTGCATAAATTTTTTTTGAAGCGAAACTATATAACATTACAATACCATTGGTCCCGCTTTCCGCTCAAATGCAATTGCTATGCTTCAAAATCTGCGCTGCAAAATTGCATAACCGCTGCAATCGGGGCTAGTTTAAAAACTTCGGTGCTTCGTAGAAAGATAAAAAACGGAGGCACTCGAAACCAAAAATGCATCAACTACTTTGATAAACTTGTCTTATTTTATTGATTAGTAGTGTTAAGATTTCTCGTTTCACTCAAAATGACAGGCTGCATAAGTCTAATTTTATCTTTTTGATTTACAACCGGAACTTAACTCAACAACCAACTACTTCGAAGTAGGTGGGTACGTTGAAAAACGACTTGAAGTAGTTACGACAGCAAAGAATTCACACTGAAAGCTTTATTTATGTTAAACCGTTTTGCTGCTAATCTGCCTAATGAAACAGGGGAAGATTTCTTATTTCATTTGAAATGACAGAATTTTAAGGACAACTTCGAACATTACTTTACTGCCAAAACTTAAGTTAATTTATGTTCTTCAAAAATCGAACAGTTTAACTTGTAGAAAAAAATAAAGTCGTCAAAAGGAACTTATCCACACCAATTTTCATTTATAATAAAAAGAATAGAATATGTCAGATAAATTTAAAGATTTAATATCACAAGGGGCAGAAGCCTTTGGCAAAATAAAAGATACCGTAGAAGACTTTGTTGATAAAAACCTAACCGAAGAAAACCGGGAGCGTTTAGAAAACCTAAAAAAGAAAGCCGGCGAAAAATCAGCCGAATTTGAAACCAAGTTTAAAGAAACAGTAGATGGCTTTAGTGAAAAAATTAACTACGTAAAAAAAGAAGACTACGACGAATTGAAAGCCAAAGTAGAAGAATTAGAAGCTAAATTGGAAGCCCTTAACAATAAAGCCTAACCTCACTTTTATATATATACATTACCGCAAAATACCATTTGCGGTTTTTTTATTCCTGTTCCAAATTAAACGATAAGTCATTAGCTTCTTTTCAATCTTGCTACTGGTAATAACGTCTTTATTTGTTAAGCATCGCTTATTAACTGTACTTGATTAGGAAATGAAAAAAAAATAAATTTACATTAGCATTATACCTGCCTGCTGATTGTTTATATCAAGTCTGTTTATTTTGCTTTTCGGCTTCTTGTTGTAACTGTCGCTCGTGGTCATCTTCGTAAGCCTCTACAATATGTTTAACTAAACGGTGGCGAATAACATCTCCTTTGTTTAGTTGCACCACCCCTATACCTTTAATATTTTTAAGCAAACCAATAGCTTTAGCTAAACCCGACCGTTGGTGGCGGGGCAAATCAATTTGGGTTAAATCGCCGGTAATAATGCATTTGGCGCTGGGTCCTAAACGGGTTAAAAACATTTTTAACTGCGGACCGGTAGCATTTTGTGCTTCATCTAAAATAATAAACGAATTATCTAAAGTTCGTCCACGCATAAAAGCCAAAGGGGCAATTTCAATAACGCGGTTAGTCATATAATAATTGAGCTTATCAATGGGTATCATATCATCTAAAGCATCATAAAGCGGTCGTAAATAAGGGTCAATTTTATCTTTTAAATCACCCGGTAAATAGCCTAAACTTTCACCGGCTTCAACTGCAGGGCGAGTTAATACAATTTTTCTAACGGATTTACTTTTTAATGCCCGAACTGCCAAAGCTACCGCCGTATAAGTCTTACCCGTTCCGGCAGGACCAACGGTAAACAACACATCATTATCTTCATTCAGTTCAACCATTCTTTTTTGGTTCGCCGTTTTAGCTCTAATCAATTTGCCGTGTGGTCCAAAAACCAACACATCTTGCGATTGATTGTTGCCTTTCAATTGTTCAACATCAATACCATCTAATAAATCTGTTAATTGATCGCCGGTTATTTCGCCATAGCGTTGTATAAACTGTTGAATTTGAGTAACCGTTTTGGTAAAACGGGCAATATCTGCTTCGTTGCCGTTTAGTTTAATCCGGTCTCCTCTGGAAACCACTTTAATGCGCGGGAAAGATTTTTGGAGTTTTTTTAGCTTGCCATTATTAATTCCGTAAAAATCTACCGGTTCTATTCCATTTAAATGTATTGTTACTTCGCTCAAATTGTTACTTTTGTTTTTTCGTTAGGTAACGGATAGCTAAAATATTATCGGTTACTTTAATCAATATCTTTTAATAACCACTTTTTATAAAATAAAGTATAGCAATAATCAAACCAATGCCCATAATTACATTAACAACAGATTTTGGTTCGGTCGGTTACTACACCGCTGCCGTAAAAGGCAAAATTCTATCTATTTGTCCACAGGCAAATATAGTGGATGTTTGTAATAACATTCCATCTTATCATATCAATCAAGCTGCTTATATTTTAAAAAATGCCTATCATCATTTTCCAGAAGGAACTATTCATATAGCCGGTGTTTTAAGTATGCTAAACAATAAACCCCGTTATATAATGGTAAAACAACAGCAACATTACTTTATTGGTTCCGATAATGGCTTATTTAGTTTGCTTTTTGATAAACCGTTAACAGAAATATATAAATTAACCGTACAAGAAGGAAACAGTAGTTTCCCCGAATTAGACTATTTTGCGCCCGCTGCCGCCCAACTCGCCATCGGAAAAAAATTAAACGAAATTGGACAAGCCATTGAACAAATTCAAGAACGCATTCCTTTACAAGCTACGTATACAGAAAATACCATAAAGGCGGCCGTTTTATTTATTGATGCTTACCAAAATATTATTTTAAATGTTGACAAGGCTTTATTTGACAAGGTTGGCAAACAGCGTTCTTTTAACATTACCTATAACCGGGGCGATTTTATTGATAAGCTGTACCGGCACTATGGTGAAATTCCATCTTACGAAAAATGTTGTATTTTTAATGAAGCCGGTTATTTGCAAATTTCAATGAATCAAGGCAACGCCGCCGGTATGTTTGGCATTGATGAAAGTTCGGTATTGTTGATTGAGTTT
>CALHDG010000248.1 GCA_938023075.1 uncultured Chitinophagales bacterium | reverse complement strand
GTTCCTGAACTTAATATCAGATCTATTGAATCGGTTACCATCGGGTGGTCCCAACTAAGGAAACTGATATCTTCCCGACTAAGTGCCAATTTTCTATCGAAGGTTACCGATATACCATCTTCTGGAATGGAGGGAAATTTTTCGGTGATGAAAGATGCCGGTTTTAAAAAGTAGGTTCGAGGAGCAAGGTCTTCCATTTCAATATCAAAATGCCTAAAGACTTTTGTTAAATAATTTTCAAGCCGCACATCTTTGTCTTCTGCTTCAATTTGCTTCACCAGTTTTGCGGCTATATTAGGGCGAAAGGAATTCATTTCGAGCAACCTGTCATGACCATCGGCTAATCTTTTTTGAAGGTCTTTTTGAAAGCTACAGGTTTCGTTGATCAAGGCTTCTAATGCTGTGTTCTCATCTGCAATGGAGTTTGATTTTGAAAGCTGAAGTAGTCGATGATTAAATAACTTAGATATTTCATTGCCACCTTCCAGGTTGTTTTCAAAAACATTCAAACCTTCGTGAAACCACCTGACCAACATATGCTGTGGGCTATTGGCAAGGTAAGGTATATGAATGTGTATATCTTCTGTTTGACCAATTCTGTCCAAGCGGCCAATTCGCTGCTCTAATAATTCGGGGTTCAAAGGCAAGTCAAATAAAATAAGGTGATGAGCGAATTGAAAATTTCGGCCTTCACTTCCAATTTCTGAACAAAGGAGTATTTGAGCACCGTCTGATTCTGAAAACCAAGCTGCATTTCTATCTCGTTTTACTATGGTGAGCTCTTCATGAAATACGCCAACTTTCAAATTGCCCCGCTTAGTTAAAACTTCTTTTAGGGCAAGCACCTTTTCTTTACTCTTGCAAATAAGTAGTGCTTTTGCCGGATGGATTTCCTTCATTTTCGCTAACAGCCACACAACTCGTGGGTCTTTTGCAAACCAGAATTGTTGTTTATTGTTGGTTTCATTGCGTTCCATATCATCAGCAAATTCATTGCTCAAACGCTCCATCCACAGTTCCTTATCCTTCGTTATTTTTAAAGGAATAAGATGTGCCTTTCGCTTTGGAAATCCGCTCATGGTAGATCGGGTATTTCGAAATATTACTCTACCTGGCCCATGTTGGTCTAATAGATTTTCAATCAATTTATCCTTCTCTACACCTTTTCCTTTAGTTATCGAAGGTATGTTTTCATTTGGGAAAAGAGCTTGTAAAATTTTTGTATCCTTCGTATTCCAATTTTTTCCGGTATCCAATTTTTCAACCATATTGGCCATACTTTTATGGTCTTTAGATTCATTTATAAAATCATTGTAGTTAACATATCTGTTTGGATCCAATAATCGCAGTCGGGCAAAATGACTTTCTACGCCTAATTGTTCTGGCGTTGCCGTAAGCAGCAGCAAGCCTTCTGCAACCTTACTCAATTGTTCCACCGTATGATATTCCTGGCTTACTTTATCAACAGACCATTCCAATTTATGGGCTTCATCTACCACCAGCATATCCCAGTTAGCTGCTAATGCTTGTTGAGTTCGCTCGGCCGAACCTGCTAAAAATTCAATACTACAAATAATCAATTGATTGTCTAAAAATGGATTACCCTCTGGCGAACTGCCATCCAATGCAGCACAACGTTCTTCATCAAAAATGTTAAACCACATATTAAACCGACGTAAAACTTCAACAAACCATTGATGCAGCAAAGTTTCAGGAACGAGAATAAGCACTCTCGAAATTCGCCCATTTAATAATAAGCGATGAAGAATCAGGCAAGCTTCAATGGTTTTTCCCAAACCAACTTGGTCGGATAATAACACACGCGGCGCATATCTCGAACTCACTTCATGCGCAACATATAGTTGATGGGGAATCAAATCGATCCTTCCACCCACAAATCCATTTACAGGCGATAATTTTCTACTGTATTCGTATTGTAGTGTTTCTCTGCGCAAAGCAAAGGCTAAAGGATCGTCTACCTCACCCATAAAAAGCCGGTCGTACACCCCATGATTTACCGACACATCGCCCAATTCCGCCTCCGGTATTTTAGCCTCTTTCCCAAAGTAAATATATAGGTGATCTTCCAATTGCACCCGCTCTATCAATAACGAATTGCCTTGGGTATCCACAATGGTATCGCCCGGTTTAAAAACCACTCGCTGTAAAACCGCACTTTCAACGGCATACAAACGGGTTTCATTAGATGCCGGAAAATGTAAGGCTACTTTCCCTTTGCTAAGTTCAGTGATTATACCCACGCCCAATTCAGGTTCCCCTTTGCTGGTGTATCGTTGATTTGGGAAAAAGTTGTCTGTATTTTTCATAGTTGTTGGTGTATATTATATTTATGTTAAGTAAAAGAAAGTTTTAGTTGCAAAAAAAGTAAAGGAGTATACTTAGCATTGCATTCAATTTGTTATTTCAATATTAAAAAATTCGGCAATCTAAGCATTCAAAAATACCATTATTTTTTGTTATCACTCCCCGAAAAACATTTTTTCATGAGTTGACTTTTAGTGCTTAATGCTTTAACCTCCATCTAACGAAAGTTTCTTGGTCTGTTGATTTGACTTATATTTTTTTTTAGAAAACGAACGGTGTGCTTTGTGGAAAGGATAGTCCCGCTATCCGCTCAAATACCATTTTGCCAAGGCTGCAATATCCACGCTTCAAATGGTATAACCGCTACTATCGGGTTTAGCTTGGTGGCTTAGGTGCTCTGTTGGTGGGTCTTCAAAAAAATCAATCATCTTTGTTTGCAAAAAAGGCAGCCGAGAACAGGGAAGAAGCAAAAGAAGTTCCTGAAGCATTATTCCAACTTTTGAATGGTTATGGTATTGATGATCATAAATACAAGTTTAAAAGTACATCAATCTGGCAGCTATATTCGTGTAGAAATAGATAAGCTGTAATCAAAGTAACAACTATAATTATAAACTTAAGTTTCGGTAGTAGTATTTATTTCATAATAACTTAATTATAAATTATTTATGGAAATTGAAGTACTCAATAAGGTTAAGTTAACTTAATTCAAAATATAAAGCATAAAATCATCCAAGTGAACCTGTTTACTTGTTGTAGTAAAGTGGTTAAGCTTTTGTTGACACAATGGAACAGGTTCCACTGGAACAGCAATTATTTTACTACCGAAACTTAAATATTTAATAGTTACTGTATTCAATAAAAAAATTACTACCGAAACTTGAATTATAAAGTTGTACATTGCAATAATTCATTTCAATTTTTAATTTTTGGTTCGATTAATATACATATGGATTTTGCTATGTTTATTCAGCCATATAGGTTTTGCGGTTACGCCTAAGGCTAATGCAGATTCTACCAAGCTAAAATTTTTAGAACATGCACCCCAACTAAATAAAAGCAGGCTCTACACTATGGCTGGCATTTGGGCGGCTTCTTACGGCAGTTCAGTATATGTATTATCTAACTATTGGTATGATGAATTACGAGGATTCAGAACATTTGATGATCGTAAAAATTGGTTACAGGTAGATAAAATGGGACATGCACAAACTGCCTATTTCCAAGGTGCTTGGGGAGCCAAAATGATGCATTGGGCTGGTGTACCACATAAACAAGCCACTTTAATTGGTGGTTCTATCGGTTTTGTTAACCAAACAGTTATTGAAATTTTAGATGGGCAAAGCCCTAATTATGGCTGGAGTAATACCGATTTTTTTGCCAATGCCGTTGGCAGTATTGCTTTTATAGGGCAAGAACTTTGGTGGAAAGAACAACGTATCTTATTTAAATTTGGTTATCAGGCTCAAAATTATCAACAATACCAAAATACACAAATAGAAGAAGCAGCCTTAACTGAATTTGGAACTGGCGCAGAGGCTTTTTTTAAAGATTATAATGCCCAAACTTATTGGATAAGTGGTAATATTCACAGTTTTTTACCCAAAGATAATAAATGCCCCAAATGGTTAAATGTAGCAGTAGGTTTTGGGGCAGATCGAATGTTACACGCTACCAATAACATTAACAAAGGCATTAACGACATACAACGAAGAAGAGAATTTTATCTTTCTTTAGATGTAGATTTAAGCAGAATAAAAACCAATAATCGCTTAGCAAAAACAGCCTTGTTTTTACTAAATGTGTTTAAAGTGCCCTTTCCTGCCTTGCGCGTAAATAGTGATGGAGAAGTGAAAGTAGTGCCATTGGGCTTCTAAAATAAAAAAGCCCCGAAAATTATCTTCGAGGCTTGTTATATATTTTTAATTAATAAATTATTTATTTTTTGAAAGGTGATTTAGCACCAAACGAGTTACCACCCGGGCTACCCACTCTGGTCATGGCACAACGGAAACCAACTTCTGCCGAAGCTTGATCTTCTTCCATAAATCTTCGAGTACCTGGCGATAAATAATAGGCTCTGTCGTTCCAACTAGCTCCTTTTATTACTCTTGATTTATCACTGATTAAAGTAGTAACTCCATAACCGTAAGTTACCCCGCTTTCTTCATCACCATCTTTAAAATCAATCGCATAACCTTTTCTGTAGTTTCTTCGGTTTACATTTTCTTCATCAGATATTAAACGATATTTTGCTCTCCCTAAGCTATCAAATACAGCACTTCCATCTTCCTTTACTTCTCTGGTTTTAAAAACGTTTCCTCTATATGGATTGAAATCATCAGCATCTACCGAAGTTAAGGCTCTGTAAACATCTAAAGTCCACTCACTTACATTACCTGCCATGTTATATAAGCCGTAATCATTTGGAAAAAACGTTTTTACCTCTGCCGGAATTTCAGCATTGTCGTTTAAGGCACCGGCTAAACCCATATTATCTCCTCTTCCTCTTTTAAAGTTTGCCATAATTTTACCTTGCCATTTGTTACGCTTGCCCCATCTTACCGAGTTACCATCCCAGGGATAGACTCTTCTATCGGTAATCGATTCGTCTTGCGCAATTTGGTTACCGGCTAAAGCTAACGCTGCATATTCCCACTCAGCCTCAGTTGGCAGGCGGTAGTTTGGTAACATTATACCATCAGAAAACGAAATGGAGCGCGTTTCTTCCGCACTTTCAATATCTTCACTTTCTAAGTCTGGTTTATCTTTTCCTTTAAATAAGCCTTGTTTTTTAAGTCCGGCTTTTTCTACGCCTTCATAATTTCCAAGTAAATACGAATCGCGATTAAAGTGGTCAATACCCGTTTGTGCTGGATCATGATCTAAAATACCCTTTTTAATCAGCATCATTTCGTTTACTCTATCCGATCGCCAACTGGCAAAATCGTTAGCTTGTTTCCAACTTACGCCTACTACCGGATAATTATTATAAGATGGATGGCGGAAATAATACTCCACAAACGGTTCGTTGTAAGCCAATTCCGATCGCCATACCAACGTATCTACCATGGCTTTACGCACCACTTCCGGATACTCATCAGCAAATACCCGGCTTAACCAATACATATATTCTCTATAATGCAAATTAGTAACTTCTGTTTCATCCATATAAAATGAAGAAACCGTTACCCGGCGAGGCATATGGTGATGCTCATAGGTAACATCTTCATATACATTACCCATTACAAAAGTACCCCCTTCAACCATCACCAAACCTGGTCCGGTATCTTGATTGGTTTTTTCAGGCACATGAAATCCTCCCCACTTGGCATCGTTATATTTCCAACCCGTTGCAGTAGATTCCATTTTCTTCGACTTATTGCACGAAAACAAAGTAGCAGTTATGAGTAACAAGGCAACCCAATTTAATATGCTATTTAATCTCATTTTTTATATCGTTTTATTTGTTTATGTTTAATTTAAGATGTTTAAAACCCTAAAAAGTTACTTCAGTTTAATATTATAAAATTCTGGGGCACATTAAACCACGTTTTATATTTCGTTGTTTTGAATCAGTGGAATTTTCTAAGGGAGTAATTACTAATGATATTTCGTGTGTGTTTCCGGTAAATGAACCTGGCTGCCCAACAGATAAATCGTAACTATAGCCTGCTTTAAAAACGCCTTTCTCTACACCAAGTAGGAAAATTAACGCATCAAAATTGGTAATATTATGTCGCGCCCATAATCCTGTAAATAAAAAACCGGCTCCGGCTTGCGCTCCTGCCATAATTTGATGGTAATTACCTTGATTGGCATAAAATATATTAGGCGTAACATAAGGGCTTAATCCTGATACATCATTTAAGTTAAAAGTATTACCGGCATGAACAGAAAAATAGATGGGCAACACACTTTCTTCATCAATTTGTGCTACAGAAATATTGGGGCGGTTGATATTTTTAAAAGAAGTTCCTAAATAAAAAGTATTAGAAAACAAGAGAAAGCCGCCTGATAAACCAAAATAATATTGGTTGTTTTGAAAGTTAAGCATTTCATTGGTAGCCACACCCATAGAGCCTGGCAGACCGGTTAATTCACTGATTTGATCGCCAAAAATAAGTTGGCTATAATCAATAGATTTTTGATTTAAGGTAGCTTGCAAGCCAATGGTTGATCCCCAATCTGCCGTAATGGGTACATAATAACTATATAAAGCACTCAATTGAAAATGATTAACGGCACCCTGCAAAGTACGGTCGTTAGCTATTTGAATACCAAGCCCGCTATTAAACTGGTCAAAATGTTTATCTACCGAAACAGAATACGATTTATAGCCCCCTTGAAAACCATTCCATTGATCGCGGTAATTGAGCGCAATAGTTGGCGTATAAGATAAACCGGTTAAGGCAGGGTTTAAGTTAAGATGAGAAGCATAACTTTGGGTATAAACTACATCTTGCGAAAAACAAGGCTTCATCAGGCAACATACAGTTATTAAGCTGATAGCAATACCAATAATACAATACTTTTTATTCATCTACTATTAAAAATGCGTGCAAAGATACGGATAAATCACAAATAGAGGCAATATTGCCAAATTGTAAATCGTTTAAAAAAACAATCACCTCAATTTCCATACATAAACATTATCTTTACCTAAATTATTATTCAGTAATGCACAATTATCTTTTTTTTAACATTGCGCTCACCTTATTTTCCTTGCTTCATTGCCATATTGATGCTTATGCTAAAATTGACCGGCATCAGGAAGTGCTGCTGTGGGATACCAATCCTCAAAAAATAGTACTTAATGAACAAACTGATTTTCACATTTATGGCTTTAAGGGTGCTCATTTTTCTCACGAAACCCCTCAGTTAGCTCAATTTGCCAAATCATATCCTGTTGATGGTTTTGGTTCACTTCAAGTGCGCTTGCAGAATACAGTTTTCGAAACGGTATCTAAGCATTTTATTGCTGCGGATATGCAAAAACAGATTAATACTTCTATAGAAATAGACAGTAAGCTTGAAAAAGCCCGTCATCAATATTATGCCGATGTTCGTTTTATTCCTTATCAAAAAACAAAATCGGGCATATTGCAAAAATTAGTATCATTTGAATTGCTTATTGAATGGAATCCTATACAAAAAAAAGAAGTTGTAAAACGTTATGCAGAAAACTCAAAATTAAGTAATGGCGATTGGTATAAAGTTGAAGTTGCAGAAGAGGGTATTTACAAGTTAGAAGCTAACAAGCTTAATGAATTTGATATAAACACCACTAACATTGCATTAGATGAAATAAAAGTACATACTTATGATGGTGGCATGCTACCAGAAGCAAATGCAGTATTTAATTATGATGATTTAGTAGAAACACCTGTTGATTTTATTGACAACAATAATAACAATCGCTTAGACGGAAATGATGCCTTGTTTTTTTACGCACCTGGCATACATAGCTGGAAATTTGATGAAAGCGAAAACCGTTATGTGTATACGCAGCATCATTACAGTAACAAAAATTATGTGTTTATCAATACCAATGGTTCTAAAAGTAAACGCATTAGTACCCAAAATGAAACGGCAAACGCTAATTATACAAGCCAACAATACGACATCCTTCGGGTACACGAAACTGAAAGAGAAAACCTGGTCCTTTCAGGCAGAGAATGGTATGGCGAATTGTTTGAATTTGTGAATGATTTTAGCTTAAATATTGATTTACCCAATGTACTTACAAATGAACCAGCAATGATCACCAGCCGTTTTGCCGCCCGGTCAATTGGGGCACCCAGCAGGTTTGATGTAAAAGTAAATAACCGAAGCTTTCAAAATCATTATATTGATGCTGTAAGTGCGCGCAACTATTCTTTAGAAGCCGATACCAGCACTTTAAGTGATTGGTATACTTTAAGTGGAGAACAATTGAATATTGATATTGAGTATAACGCTACTGCTACCGCTGCAAAAGCCTGGTTAGATTATATTGAAGTAAACGCTAAAGCAAAACTGATCCACAATAATAATCAACTTGTTTTTTCTGATAAAAATACAGTTGGAGCAGAAAGCATGAGCCAATTTGACATTGGCGGAAGTGGCGATTTGAAAGTTTGGGAAGTTAGCAGTTTAAAAGAGATTAAAGCACTAACGGTTAATAACAGAAAGTTCAAAACTTCAACCAATACACTAAAGAAGTTTGCAGCATTCAATCAAAATACGGCATTAAAACCAATTAATGGTGTTAAAATAGAGAATCAAAACATACACGGCGAAACGGATATAGATTATTTAATTGTTAGCCATCCTGAATTTTTAAGTGAAGCCGAACGTTTGGCTAACTTTCATACCGAAAAAAATAGTTTAAGTGTTTTGGTAACTACGCCCGAAAAAATTTATAATGAGTTTTCTAATGGTATTCCTGATGTTACAGCCATCAGAAATTTTGTGCGCATGTTTTACCACAAAGCTGCCAGTAAAAATGCACAGCCTAAATATGTATTATTATTTGGAGATGCCTCTTATGATTATTTGAATTTAGAAATTGCCGAAACCAACAATACCAATTTAGTACCTACTTTCGAATCACACGAATCGCGCCACCCGATTAGTACATTTTGCACCGATGATTATTTTGCCTTAATGGATGCGGACGAAGGAAGTAATATCGATAAAATTGGCAAACCCGATTTGGCAGTTGGAAGAATACCATGCTATACTACAACGCAGGCTAAAGATGTGGTAGATAAGATCATAAACTATAAATCTATGCAATCGAAAGGTAGTTGGTTAAATAACTATACTATTATTGCGGATGATGAAGATGGCAATTTGCATTTTAGAGATTCAGAATCGCACACCAGTAAGTTAGAAGCAATCACAAAAACCATTAATATTGATAAAATATATTTAGATGCTTATGAACAAGTAAGTACTACCGGCGGCGGACGATATCCGGAAGTAAATGATGCCATTAATCGTAAAATAGAAACCGGCACCTTTGTATTGAATTACGTTGGGCATGGTGGGGAAAACGGTTTCGCACACGAACGGGTAATGCAAGTTGGCGATATTGATGCTTGGCAAAACAAGAACAAACTACCACTGTTTATAACGGCTACTTGTAGTTTTAGTCCTTATGAAAATCCAAAAAAATTCTCAGCCGGCGAACGGGTTATTTTAAGACCAGAAGGTGGGGCAATTGCCATTGTTTCTACGGTAAGAGTGGTTTATGCCAGTCAAAACAAAATTTTAAATGGAGCTTTTATTGATCATTTGTTTACCAAAGAAAATAATGAACATTTATCAATTGGTACCATTATGCAATATGCCAAAGCAAGTACACCGGTAACCACCAATGTGCGTAAGTTTGCCTTGTTGGGCGACCCAGCCTTGGTATTAAACTATCCACAACACCAAGTTGCCACTACTAAAATAAATGATATACCCATTGCCGAATTTAAAGACACGCTAAAATCATTAAGTAAAGTAAAAATAAGTGGTGAAGTGTTGGGTTATGACCAAGCTAAAATGGAAAGTTTTAACGGTTCTATTTTCCCGAGTATATTTGACAAATCGGTTACTTTGCAAACCTTAGCCAACGATGAAGGTAGTTCTATTGCTGAATTTGATTTGCAAAACAAAATTATCTTTAAGGGGCAATCTAAAGTAGTAAATGGTAGCTTTAGTTTCGAATTCATCATACCAAAAGACATTAAACTGTTTTATGGCAATGGAAAAATTAGTTATTACGCTTTAGATGAAAACAGTGGTATAGACGCTACCGGATATTATGACCAGATTATTATTGGAGGCATAGCCGGTGAAACTGCGGTAGATAATCAAAAACCGGATATTGAATTGTATATGAACAATACCGATTTTGTGTTTGGCGGCACAACCAACGAAAATCCAGATTTACTAGCCTTGTTATTTGATGACAGTGGAATTAATACGGTGGGCAATGGCATTGGGCATAACATTACCGGCATTCTCGATGGAGATGAAAGCAACCCCATCATCTTAAATGATTATTATCAGGCTGCAGAAAATGATTTTAGCAATGGAACCATTCGTTATCCATTAAAAAACTTATCAGAAGGAAAGCACACTTTAAAACTACGCGCTTTTGATGTACATAATAATTGGAATGAAGCCTATATAGAATTTTATGTGTTTAACAGCGAAGATGCTCAAATTACCCAAGTACTTAATTATCCCAATCCGTTTACTACACATACTGAATTTCATTTTGAACACAACCAAATTGCAGACAACCTGCAAGCTCAAATTAGCATATATACTTTAACAGGAAAATTGGTTAAAACCATTCAACAAATTTTACCCGCCGATGCTTTTAGGGTAACCGGCATTACTTGGGATGGTTTAGACCAAAATCAGAACAAATTAGGGCGGGGAACGTACATTTACAAAGTAACTTTAAATAATGGAGAAGAGAATTTTTCAAGTAATTTTCAAAAATTGATGCTCTTAAGATAATATTTAACATTTATTTCAGTTATTTGTATCACTAATTTAAAATTATCAATGACAATGCGATTATTATTTCGTAAAAACAACAACAAAAACAAGATTCTACCGGTGTTTATCGCCTTAATTATGGTAGGATTGGCATTTCATACCAATGCCCAAATTTCTATTTGTGAAGCTCAAGGTATACCTATTGAAGATTGCCTAAATGTGGTAAGTACAGCAGTGCCGCTGTTGAGAGCTACTTCTGATGCACGCTCTGGTGCTATGGGCGATGTGGGTTTAGCCATTTCGCCAGATGCTAATTCCCTTTTCTGGAATGCTGCAAAAATGGCTTTTAATGAAGATCCTGCTGGGGTTTCCGCCTCTTTTTCGCCCTGGTTACGTCAATTAGGGATAACCGATATTTACCTGTCTAATTTATCTGGCTATTATAAACCAGATGATATTCAGGCAATTGGTGCTTCTTTACGGTATTTTTCTTTTGGAGAGATCATTTTTACTGATTTTACCGGGCAAGAGTTACAAAAGTATCGTCCAAATGAATTTTATTTAGATTTTGGGTATTCTCGTAAATTGAGTGATGCATTGAGTACCGGTTTAACTTTAAAATATGTACATTCTGATTTGGCTAAAGGCGTAGTAACTAGTGGAAGTGAAGTGAAAGTTGGTAGAGCAGTTGCAGCTGATGTTTCTTTCTACTATACTAATGATATTTCTTTAGGTGGAACGGATGCTACCTTAAATTTAGGTATCGCCGCCACTAATATTGGTAACAAAATTTCGTATACCGATGATGATGTTGATAAAGATTTTTTACCAACTAATCTTGGTATTGGAGCTGCTTTAGATTTTGATTTTGATCAATTTAACAAATTCACCTTTGCCTATGATATCAATAAATTAATGGCTCCAACTCCAAAAGCTGATGGTACTCATAATGAGTTGGATGCAGTTTCTGGTATTTTTTCATCCTTTGCCGATGCACCTTTTGGGGTTGAACTGAATGAAATTATGCATTCCATTGGGATGGAATATTGGTATAATGATGTGTTCTCTATTAGAGCAGGTTATTTTAATGAACATCAAACTAAAGGAAACAGAAAATATTTTACTATTGGTGCCGGTGTGAAGTATAATATTTTTGGCTTAAACATATCTTATTTAGCACCAACAACTGGCCAACATCACCCATTAGCCAGAACCATCCGTTTTACGCTGTTGTTTGATTTTGACGACTATTCGATCTAAAAAAAAATCATTTTATAAAAACATAAAAGCCTTTATTAAACTGTATTAGTTTGGTGAAGGCTTTTTTATTTGTAGCTTATCTTCTTCTCTTAAGCCAATTCATAAAACACCAATAATTTTACTTTTCAATATTATTTATAAGAAATTAAACATAAATACTGATAACTAAACCTATGATTAAATATTTCTTACCAATCATTCTCTTATTCATTCTTTGCAATGCAGTGCAAGCTCAAATCAGTATTTGCGAACTTAGTGGAAAACGAGCAGCAGATTGTTTAAATAGTATACAAACAGCCGTGCCTTTATTAAGAACTAATTTAGATGCAAGATCAAGCGGTATGGGTGATGCTGGTATTGCGCTTTCTTCTAAAACAAATGCCATTTTTTTTAATAGTGCGAAAATGGTTTTTGATGAACATAAGGCAGGTCTATCACTTTCATACATACCTTGGTTGCCGCTATCAGGTGAAGATATTTTTTTAACCAATTTAACAGGTTTCGGTAAGATCAATAAAAATCATGCAATCGGAGCTTCAATAAGATATTTTTCTATGGATCCATTGTTTACTGATTTCTATGGACAGGAATTGCCTAGGTATGCACGTAATGAATATTGTATAGATTTGGCATATTCCATACAAGTTAATACACAGTTTAGTTTAGGTACTAATTTAAAGTATATACATTCGCATTTGGTAAGAGGAGTTGGCTATTATGGTTTATATAAAACCGGAGAAGCCTTAGCCTTTGACCTGTCTGCTTTTTATGCGCAGCCTTTAAATTTTCGAGATACAAAAGGAAATCTAAATATTGGAATATCTATTTCTAATATCGGCAATAAAATATCTTATTTTGAATATCTTCCTGGATATAAATTTTTACCTGCCAATTTAGGCATTGGTTTAGCTTATGAGGTGTTATTTAATGATGGCAACAAATTGAACATTGCCTATGATGCTAATAAATTATTGGTACCAACGGCAAAACTTGATGGATCGCACTTAGAGCAGAGTGCTATAGGCGGTATGTTTAGCTCTTTTACTGACACTTCTTTTAAAGAAGAATGGACAGAAATTACCCATTCTTTTGGTTTAGAAGGAGTAGTTAAATTATTTAAAGAAACTTTTGTAATGCTTAGAACCGGCGTGTTTCACGAACACCAAAACAAAGGGAACAGAAATTATACTACCTATGGATTGGGTTTTCGTTACAAGCCCATTGAAGTAGCCATCTCTTATATTATTGATGACCAATTTAGCCCTTTAAGGAATACTTATAAAGTAAGCTTGCAATATCATTTATAGAAAATTAAACACAAATACTGATAACTAAACCTATGATTAAATATTTCTTACCTATCATTCTATTATTCATTCTTTGCAATGCAGTGCAAGCTCAAATCAGTATTTGCGAACTTAGTGGAAAACGAGCAGCAGATTGTTTAAATAGTATACAAACAGCCGTGCCTTTATTAAGAACTAATTTAGATGCAAGTTCAGGCGGAATGGGTGATGCTGGTATTGCTATAACATCTACTAACAATGCAATTTTTTACAACAGTGCAAGCATGGTTTTTAATAAAAATGATGGTGGTATTTCGCTTAACTTTGTGCCTTGGTTACGCTTCTTAGGTATTACGGATATTTACTTAACCAACTTTACCGCCTTTGAAAAAATTAATGAATTTCACGCAGTTAGCGCATCTATCCGGTATTTAAATCTCGGTGAGCTCAATTTTGATCATAGCCACAATCTTAATAAATATAAACCTAAAGAATTATTTGTTGATTTTGCTTACGCTTATCAAATAAACGAGCAATTTAGTGTAGGTGCCAATTTAAAATATATTCAATCGGATTTGTTGGAAGGACAAACCATATTTGGTGCCACCTATCAAACAGGAAAAGCTATCGCGGCAGATTTATCTGCATTTTATACGAAAGAAATAAATTTTATTAATAAGCATACTAAAATTAATGCTGGAATATCCTTATCCAATATAGGCAACAAAATATCTTATATTAAAAGTACTGTTAATTCCAGTAGAGATTGCTTACCTACCAATTTAGGAATAGGAACTGCAGTTGAATTAAATTTTAACAACAAGCGGATTATTGTAGCTTACGATGCTAACAAATTGCTGGTTTCAGAAATCGATACGCTTCATATCTTTTGCCATAAAAAAGTATTAGATGGTATTTTTGCTTCATTTACAGATACTCCCCCTGCCAACGAGCTTCAGCAAATAAGTCATGGGTATTGAATTTTGGTTTAACAATTTGCTGGCTTTTATAAAGACACCAAAATAAAGGTAATATAAGTTATGTAACTGTTGGTTTAGGGGCAAAGTACCAATCTTTTGAGTTAAACGCTTCTTATATTATCGATCCAAAATATTCACCGCTAAATCAAACTTTTAAGTTTACCTTGCACTATCATTTACAGAATAAATCAATATGAAGTTTAGAGTAGGAATAGGCTACGATGTACATCAATTAAAAGATGGCGCACCTTTTACCTTAGGCGGTATTCAAGTGGAGCATCATAAAGGGGCTATCGGTCATTCAGATGCGGATGTGTTAATTCATTCCATTTGTGATGCCTTATTGGGGGCAGCAAATTTGGCGGACATTGGTACACACTTTCCAGATAATGATGCCGCTTATAAAGGTATTGATAGTAAAATATTGCTAAAAAAAGTAGGCGAATTGGTTATTGAAGCAGGCTACACTATTGGCAATATTGATTGCACCGTTTGTTTACAGCAACCTAAAATAAAAAACTACATTCCCAAAATGCGAACTGCAATTGCTAACACTTTACAAGTTACAGAAAATCAGATATCTGTTAAAGCCACTACCACCGAAAAGTTAGGTTTTGTAGGTAGAGAAGAAGGAGTAAGTGCTCATGTAGTAGCTTTATTAGAATTTTCTAAAGGATAGTATGTTTATTCCCTTAGAAAAAGATGGGAGCATCAACATCAAAAATTATCCTTTTTTAGGCGAATGGTATAGCTTTATGGATCGCCTGAAAGGTATAGGAAGAGGTTCTATGAAAGTGCATTACAAAAGTGGTATTGCCGAGTTTGATCAATTGAACCAACTTAATGTAGATACTGCTTTTGTTAATTTTGAACCAACTACCAAGGGCATTATTTTACGGTTTAACAAAACCAATAGAATACGAGCGTTTGGATTAGCGTATACTTCCATACATCAAATTCAAATTGAAAACATTCGCATTGCACCAAAAAGTAGGCTTAGCCAAAAAGGAAAAGATCGAACCAAAGGAAAATTGTTTATCGAAGGTAACTTCAATACGATTGTTTTTGCAATACCGGTCAATCAAGTGGAGAAAATAGTTTCTTTTTTTAGCAAACTTCCAATTAGTGATAGGATAAAAATAATAGATACTGGAATATGAATCGAAAAATTCCGCTGTCTTTTCATTTCGAAATAACAAAAACTTATATGCTATTAATTACAACTTGTTAAAATCAAGTATTTACATATTTATCTTACAAAGAATGTCATTTTTTCTTACATTTGTACATTACTGTTGCTTTCGATCTTGTTAAACCAATATCAATATTGGCATGGTGTTGGCAACATGTTACAAATAAACCACAAGTTGAATATTCTATTTGATCAAAAAGATCATCTTTGATTGTTTATTCGAGTTTTGAATATCATTAAACAAATATTAATTATTTTATTTTTTACTTTTCAATGGTTGGAAGCTTCATCGCAATTAAGGGTTGACGCAGGCGGCAAGACGAAAGTATGCTTAGGTGCACAAACCAGTATAGGAGGTAGCCCAACTGCCACCAACGGAATGCCCAACTACACCTATAATTGGTTACCGGTAGCCAGTTTAAGTTGCTCCAATTGCGCCAATCCGGTTGTTTCTCCAACAGAAAATACAACCTATTTTGTAACTGTAACAGATGAAGCAGGTAACTCAGCTATAGATAGTGTTTTGGTTGAAATTAGTGAACAATTAGAAATATTGACACCGGCTGATACCTTATGCAGAGAAGGTGCATGTATTGAATTGAAAGCTACCATTGATGGCGGTATTTGGGAAGGTAGAGGAGTCTCCAACAATTTATTTTGTCCAGAGGATGCTGGTGGTGGTACAAAAATTATTACGTATACAGTTAACGACCACCCAACTTGCGCCGGCATAGACACTTTAAGATTGCCTTTAATAAGAAAACCGAATTTAGATATTACGGTTAGTAATGATACGATTTGTATTGGTCGTGATATTATTATTAACAACAATTCGCCTGAAAAGGAAAACTACGAATGGTATATTAATGACAATCGATTGAATATTGGGTTTAGTAATAATAATTTTAATATTGATCTTACCGATGAAATATCAAGAACCGGCACTTATACGATTGTGCAGAAACTCGTTAACCACCCTTGCCCTAACAGCGATACTTTGGTACTAAGGGTTAAACGGCAGTCTAATTTTGGTTTCGACTTAAACCGAACCGGACCTTGTGGCAGATCATACTATATTGAAAACACCTCAATTGATAGAAGTTTGGACTACCATTGGGATTTTGGCAACGGCTCCACCATTTCTGCCTTTCAAGCTGATACCATGTTTTTCGATCCCGCAGTCTCCGGTAAAGATACGTTTTACTTAGTGTCTATTGCTATTGAAGATCCTATTTGTGATGACACCGAAATTACCTCAAGTTTATATGTAGGCTACAGACCAATACCTGTTATGCATGCGCAACGCCTAAACACCGATACCCTTTGCAGTTTAATTGATACGTTATCGTTTAGCTCTAATTTAGATTTTAGTGATGTTTGGTTAGATAGTGTGCAATGGAAATTAGGGAGCTATGGGCAATTTAATGGTAGCAGTCTTGTTGGTTCTCAATTAAGTTTATCTCCAGTAATTTTTGATAAGCGAGGACTTGACGGTTTTACTACCGATACGGTTACTTTAATAACTTATGGTAGATGTGGGAGCGATTCTTCTACCTATGTGGTACCTTTATATTATACAGAAAGTGCGGTAAATGCTGCTTTTGAGACTAATCAATTAAGCTATTGTATTGGCGATACCGTTTACCTGAACAATTTAAGCGATGAAGTACCCAATTATTTTTGGGATTTTGGCAATGGCTTAACCTCTAATGAACGAGATGCTTTTCAAGTATATCAGGAAGAAGGCAGGTATTCTATTCAATTAACCGCTGCCGAAGATTGTAGTGCAAATACAACTTCAAAAGAAATTTCGATTTTCCCTTACCCTTCTACTGCCAGCCTCGATTATTTACCAGAAGAGCCACTTACCCAACAAATGGTTACCTTATTAGCCAATGTTGATGATGACGTAAGTAACCTATATAGCTATCAATGGAATTTAGGAATTTTAGGTGAATCGACTGAGGAGATGCCTATATTATATTTTGACAGACCGGGCGATTACCCCATTCAGCTATCCGTTTCTCCAATAGAAGCGCACTGTCCAATTATTTTAAATACTACTGTAACAGTTGGTCTTAATATTATTATTTATGATTTTTTTCCAACTGCCTTTAGCCCAAATGCTGATGGAATGAATGATTGTTACAAAGTTGAATTACCCTATTATGTCAATTTAGAGTTGTTACAAATTTATGATCGTTGGGGCACTTTACTTTTTGAAACCAACTCTACCGATGTTTGTTGGAATGGAAAATACAACAATACTGCTTTAACTATTGGTGTATACGTTTATCAAGCGGTGCTACGCGATATTGAAGAGGAAGTGTATTATCTTAGAGGTAATATTACTTTGGTAAGATGAGTGTTTGAAGTGCAGCTATAGAGATGATTTACCGTGTAAAAGCTCGTGCATTCTTTTACCAATGGTATCTTTTAAAGGAAGCGTATATGTAGTTTTGGTATTGATACCCATTTTTTCAAATTTCTCATAAATACCTTGTAGCTTGCCTGTAGATGCAAATTTTTTAGATTCCTTTTGCAAAGTAGTATTTAATTTTTGTACGATTGTCATTATAACAAGTTAGTTTTTTTACCCTAACAAACCCAAAATTGTTACATTTTTTTTAAAAGTGCAAGATATTTTTCAAAATAATTGAATTATTTTTTAATTCATATTAATTGTTGCTAAGTAATTCTAGAATGCACAAAAGCAGGAAAATTTGACCGTTTAATATACTCACATATTAAGTCATTATAATCTCTTATCAGTTCTTTTAATGTTTCATTTTCGGAATAGTCATCTATCTTAAGTCTCAAAGTACTGGTTAATTTATCAATTCCAATAGATCGTCCATGCGAATGCCAAATACTATTATTGCTAAGATTATTGGCAATTTCTTCTGCTCTTTTCTCTTTCGTACTTTGAGTTACTTCTTTACCTGTTGAATTATGTGTTACCCAATTCTTAAATTTATACTTAACCAACCAATCTTTTAATAAAGCAATGGTTAGGTCCCTTGCCATCTCATAGCTTCGCAATTCCGCTAAATCCACATTTTGTAATATTAAAAATTCTGCTTCCGTTAATTCGTTATTGGCAGATTTGGCTAATAAATCCTCAACCTTATCTAAATACCCTAAAGCGGGCACCCAATTTTTACCGTTATAAACTTGTGGGTCAATAGGTCCTAATGAAGATGAATAATCCATAAAAATCTTGTCGCCCGACATGCAAAATATTGTGCCGGCAGACATTGCATAGTCAGGCACAACAAAATATATCTCACGATAATGAAAGCGGAGAATAGATACCATTTTTTCAACAGTTTCGGCACTTCCGCCTGGTGTGTTTAAAAAAACATTTTGTCTAAATCTTTGGAACTCCTTATCTTTGTG
This sequence comes from uncultured Chitinophagales bacterium, assembly GCA_938023075.1. Taxonomy (GTDB): domain Bacteria; phylum Bacteroidota; class Bacteroidia; order Chitinophagales; family JAHDHT01; genus CALHDG01. The sequence continues at coordinate 4,401 of CALHDG010000248.1, read as the reverse complement.
TAGTTGCTCAATAAAATCTCTGAAATATTTTTCTATCGAAGGATGAATCTCACCATAGTAGAAAATTACATCCGCATCAAAATAGTCTTCTAATTTTAGAAGTCTATCTTTTAAAGTATTTGAAATGGTTTCATCAAAAATTTGAATCATATCACAAAGATAATCATTCAATATTATCAATCAAGCCACCTTAATATTTGCCGGTGATGCCGCATCACATGCAAAACGGCATGTTCCAACAAACTTTCTGGATCTAAAACGACACCCCAACCTGTTTTAATTTTAATTTGATCAATTGCTTCATTACTCATATCCCATCTACCTTTATAATAGGCTGCTTGACTTGATAAAACTGCTTTAAACTGTGCTTCAAAGTCAGCTTTATCGGCAACTTGAATTGAAGTTTTTTCTATTGTGTAATCAGGATTTTCTCCTTTTTTCACCAACTCGATATAGTATTTTCCAGCACCCACCATATGTTGACAAATGGTTTGAATAGACCGGCAATCTTCATCTTTGGTTTCTGCATCTTTAATTACCGCCCAATCTTCATCTTTTACCTTTTGGTTTATCATGCCAAAAAGCAACTCAGCTTCTTGTTCGTATAAATCCATTAAAGCTCCGAGTGCACCCGATCTTTTACTTTGGTATAATTTTATATTCATTCTTAAAGATAATATTTTATATCTCCAATTCCAAAATAGCATCCCCATCATAATTTTTATAGGTAGTTATTTGAAAACCCAAAGACTGCCACAAGTGGTTTACCTATACAAGTCACTTTACGATAAGTTAAATGGGCAACTACATGTTAAACGGCATGTAATTTTATTCTATGCGAACAGCTTGTTGTTTTCATAAATTTCAACTAAGTAATGCTACAAAAATAAATCTACATTTCTGTCTTTGTCATTTTTCGATATACTTCGTTGAAAAGCCTCGTCTTAGCCCCACTATGACTACGTTTTTCGCCTCGTCTGTCAAAAAATGTCTTTGACATAAAAAGTAGATTTATTTTCTCCGCATTACTTAGTACTGGCTATATTAATTTTGACCTTTACAAGTGTTTACTCTCAAAGTGCATCTTCATTTAAAAAACCAAAGCAAGCATTTGTAATGCGGTAAGTTTTCACAAATACCTTTTTTAGTACGAATTTTTTATATCCTCACTGTTCAACTCATTCAATAAAAAACGGCTACCATAACAAATACAATAGCTCATGGAATTAATAAAACCTACAAACCGATAAATTTGATACATACTCCGATAAATTTTAATAGTGCAAAGTTTTTATTTAAATTTTGCAAAATTTGAACAAACAATTAACATACAACAGCTTAAAGCATATAGCCTTGTGGATAATTTATTTAATACTACCGATAATTATTGTCCCCAGACCAGATGTGAATTATATTGAAAGAAACCAGTTTATATTACTTAATTATTTTTTTTCCAGTTTATATTCTATCCTATTTTTCTATGTTAACTTTTTTTGGGCAATTCCAAGCTTAGCATATAAGAACAAAAAATGGAAATACGTATTAGTCCTCTTGTTTTTTGTTTTGATGTGCTTTGCCGTTTATAAAATTTTACCCACTGTAATCAATTTTGAGACAGAAAAGATCATCTTCTTTCAACTTTTTGCAGCAATCCTCAAACTTGTATTTGTTAGCATAGTGGCTTGGATTATCTTTCTCTACAACAAAAATCAAGAACATGCCATAGCCAAAAATCAGGCTGAACTTGCCTACTTAAAAGCACAGGTAAATCCTCATTTTTTATTTAATGTACTAAACAGTTTATATGCCCTGGCTATAAAAAAATCAGATCATGTAGTGGATGCAATATCCAAAATATCAGATATGATGCGATACAATATAGAAGAATCGCAGAAGAGTTTTGTATCACTAAATCAAGAATTAGGGTACCTCCAAGACTATATTGATATTCAAAAATTAAGGCTGACCACTAAAACAAAAATTAGGTACCAGGTTAAAGGTGAGGCTGGCAACAAACAAATTGAACCGCTGTTGTTAATTGCATTTATCGAAAATGTCTTTAAATATGGTGTAAGCACAGAAAAAGAATCTGAAATTATAATTAACATCGAAATTATTGAAAATAATTTAAAACTCTACATACAAAATGATAAGGTTCAAAAATTTTCAAGCACAAGTGGTACTGGAATAAAAAATACAATCAAAAGACTCAATTATACGTACAATAACCGTTATGTGTTAAATATAAATGATAAAGAAGATTATTATAGCGTTCAATTATCAATTAAAATACAATGATTAAAGCAATTGCTCTTGATGACGAGCCTTTAGCATTAGATGTGATTACCTCTTTGGCTGCTAATTTAAATTTCATTGATTTAAAAAGAACCTTTACACAAAGCTCAAGTGCTATTCGGTATTTAAAGCAGTTTCCTGTTGACCTGCTGTTTCTGGATATTGAAATGCGAGATATAAATGGAATTGAATTGTACAAATCCATTAATCAGGAGGTTATGGTGATTTTTACAACAGCATTTAGCGAATATGCCGTTCAGGGATTTGAGCTAAATGCAATTGATTATTTACTGAAACCGATAAAACAAAAAAGATTTGAGCAAGCATGTTTAAAAGCATTTGATTTCTATGATTTCAAGAAACAAAAAACAAAAAGTGCAAACAATTTTGTATACGTTAGATCTGAATATTCATTGATAAAGATTCCTTTTTCAGATATTCTCTTTTTTGAAACCATGGATGATTATATCAAAATTCATCGAATAAATGCTAAGCCTACCCTAACATTATTGAGCATGAAAAAATTACTTCAAATGCTTCCTGAAAAAAAATTCATTCGTATTCACCGGTCGTTTGCAGTTCCAATAGAAAAAATAGAAGCAGTTAGAGCCAAAACCGTTATCATCAAAAATCATCAACTACCTATTGGTATTACTTACGAGAAATCATTTTTTGATTCCTACCGGCAAAGTAATTTTTAAACTCTGATAAAATCATCATGTTAAACTTCTGGATATTTAATGGTTCTCTGCAAGCATAAAAAATCACTCTGCAAAAACAAAGAATAATTTGAAGCGGAAACCATTTGGCTCGTGGAAAGTTCAGTCCCGCTTTCCGTTTATCCCGACACTTCGGTGGTTCCAATCTTTTTGTTCCGCTCTGCTCCACAAAAAGGATTTCCTCTCCAATCGGGGACTATTTTGGAGGCTTCGGTTTTTCGTAGAAAAGCGATAAAGAGAAATTTTTAGTTTTCAGAACCAAATGTGACAAAAAATCGTTAATTTTAACTGATGGCAAAAAAAATCAAATACTTATCATACATAGAAGATACCAAAAAACACCATACTTTAATTGAGAAAGAAGCCAAAATTGCGGTTAAAAAAGCGATAGCTGATGCTCATAAAAAAAAGATACCGGTAACCTATATGGAAGGCGAACAAATTATTAAAGAGCAAGCCAATGGTAAAAAAGAGGTTATTGGCAAAGTGAGAAATGATAGAAGAAAAGTAACGGTAGGTGAAAAAACAACCATTTCTAAAAAATAGAAAGTTAAGGGTATTTGCAGGGCCAAATGGTTCAGGAAAGTCATCAATACTTGATCAAATTGCTTTTAGATACGACCTTGGTTATTACATAAATGCAGACATTATTGAAAAGGAGCTTAAAACAACTCAAATCATCAATTTAGCAGATTTTGGAATTGACAAATTGATGCCATCTAAATTTAAATCTCTACTTAAAAATCACACTATAATCAAAAAAGCTAATAGAGATGGTTATAAGATTGATCTTAACATTGAGAATAATCATATTGTAAATCCAAATAAAAATTCTCATTCTTATGAGGCGGCATTTATTGCCGATGTGTTAAGGGAAGAACTGCTAAATCAAGGAAAGAAATTTACTTATGAAACTGTTATGTCGCATCCATCAAAAATTAAATTTTTCTCAAAATCTATATTAAAAGGCTATAAGAATTATCTCTATTTTATATCTACAGAATCTCCAAAAATAAATGTAGAAAGGGTAAAACAACGGGTTAATTTAGGTGGGCATCCTGTACCTAAAAATAAAATTGAAAGCCGATATTATAAAGCTTTAAAAAATCTTAGTGAAGCGGTTAAGCTAACTTACCGGTCATTTATTTTTGATAATTCTGGCGACCAACCTATTTTAATTCTGGAAGTTTTTAATGGTAATGAAGTTACCTTTTATCATAAAGAAATCCCACATTGGGTTGATGAATACCTGTTAAACGAATAAAATCCAAACGGGGCTATTTTGGAGGCTTTGGTTTTTCGTGTAAAGTTTTCTAAGTAGTCAGTCAAGTTGAATATGATGTTGAAAATGGCATTTGTGAAAACTAATCGCATTACAAATGCTTGC
>CALHDG010000247.1 GCA_938023075.1 uncultured Chitinophagales bacterium | reverse complement strand
CCATATGAGCGTGACATGTCGTGACCTTTCACTTCAAAAATATCAATTTCGCCGCTGCGGGGCCATTCGCCGTATTCACTGTTTTGCGGACTCATCCAAAAGGCGGGCCAAGTACTATTGGAGGCGGGTAATTTTATGCGTGCCTCAAAATAACCATAAGTCCAAAATGCTTTATCGCGGGTTTGAACAAAGCCTGAACTAAAATTACTGCCACTGCTGCAAGTAACACCCGGTTCGTAGCTTGCTGTAAGTTTTAAAGTACCGTTGTCTACCGTAACATTATCTTGCCGGTAGCAGTTTTGTACTTCTGAGCTATTCCAGCCCCATGTATAATATGCCCACTTGGTTTCATCTAAAGTATTGCCACTAAATTCATCGGACCAAATTAAATTGTAGCATGCAGGCGTACTGGCATGTACATTTTGAATGTTAAAAAAGAAGCTTATAATTAAAATGGTAATTAGTTGTTGTAATACATTGGTTTGTAAAATTTTCATATCTGTTGCTTTATTTTAAAAAATTATCGTTCTACTTAGTAATCGTAAATTTTGATTTTTGTTAGAGAATTTTTTTGCTCCTACTACGAATTTAATGAAACGTTGTACTTACAATTTGAATACAGATATTTAAATTACCTATACCGTCATCGCAGAAAAATCGGAGAGAAACGGAGATTTTATCAGCGATCTTACCTATTTTTTGGGAGAGATAGCGGATATTTTATTCCGTTACTCTCCATAAAATTCCGCTATGACGTTTGTTCTGTTTTTTCATTGTTCCATAAAAATGGTAGTAGAATTAAAAAAAGGAAACCAAAGGCGATGCCTTTTAAAAGACATCGCCTTATTGGTTTGAACTGTTTTAGTTCAACTTTACAAGCTCTTTATTGAGCAACAGATAATTTAAGTACTTTATTGAACTGTTTTCCATTTTTAGCTTTGAAATTTATTTGTACATAGTAAATACCTTTACCTAAATGTTGTTTAGATAAAGCATATTGATAGAGACCTTTATTGACTGTTTGATTATAAGCATCATTAATTTTTCTACCCTCCATATTAAACAACTGAATATTGACAGTACCGCTAACACTCGACTGATAGACCAAGTATGCATCTCGTCCAAAAGCATTGATTATCTGTGCACTAAAGTCATCTGCTGGTATATTCAATTCTTCTGATGAAAGCACCATATCTTCTTCACCAGCATTATCAAAATCAATCAACGCGCGTTTCAATTCTTTCCCTTTGGCAACGTGCATGTATTTTCTAATATGAGTAATCTCGTTTTTTAAATCCTGATTTTTAGTAGCTTTACTCAAACTAATTAGAAAGGCATCCACCTTTTGCAAATGTTCTGTGGTAATCATTACCTCGTTGTTGGTAAACGATTGGTATAATAAAGATAAAGCAACATCTTTAATCAGATCAAAATCAATTTTTACCTGGCTGTATGTTTTATTGCTGGTAGATAAAAGGCGGTGAATTTCTTTATGATGCTTAATGTAAGCCTTTTCGGCTTTGATAAAGTTATTGGTAAATGATTCGTGAGCAAAGCGTGCAAATGCCCCTTCTACCAAGGTAAGTACCGGATTGGTAAAGCGAGCATTACTTCTACAAATTGGTCCACTGGTTTCTACTTCGTTTTGTTCGATAGTAACTTTTAAACGCTTACCTGTAATGGTTTTGCCTTCCGAAGCAGTATTATCTTCTAAGTTGTTTAATAAAAAATCCGCCCAGACTTGTTGATAAGTCCGGTTTTTATTAGTACTTATTTGTAAAGCCAATTCACGGCTAACAAAATAAGTGGACATTGAAGTTCCACTGGCAATAATCTCTACGCCACCTAAACCATAACTCTGTATATCTTCACCATAAGCGCTTAGTGTAACCGATTCTTGCCCTTCATTTGAAAATTCACTAAAATTATTTTGAGCATCTATTGAAGCAACTGATATTACATTGTTGTATTTAAAAGAATCCACAATTTCCCCTGCTGTATCATAAATATAATGATATTGACTGGCAAAATATGCCGGGTATTGCGGAGTTACATCTATATTTATAGTATCATTACCGGCGGCTGTACAAATAAAAACACCATTTTCTCTCGCGGTATTTATGGCATTTTCTAAAATGCTTGAACGTTGCCCTTGATAACCTGCACTCAAATTAATGATGTCAGCATCATGATCTATAGCGTGATAAATGGCACAGGTTAAATCAAATAGATTGCCTTCGCCATTCTCGTCAAATATTTTAAGAGGAACAATAGTAATATTATCAGATTGATTTAATCCATCAGTTATTGAATTGTAGCCAAAAGTGCCATGCCAATACTCATCTGTATAATTGTCGTTTATCGTAGTGTCCAAACTTGTATAGTTATATCCAGAAGCTGTATTGATATTGTAACAATCATCAACTGGTGCATTGGTCGTTAAATAATCGGTAACAATTTTGTCGCCGTTTTCATCTAAGCCGGTATCTAATAAAAATATTGTTACCTCATCTGTACTGTTGTTATTAAGATCAACGGGAACCTTAAATCCGCCACCATTCATATTAGAATCACCGATGGTTATGCGGTTATTGAAGCCGCCATCGGGTTCACCCCCATCTTTTATACTTTGTAACTTTTTATCTATAATTACTAAAGCCTCAGTTGCATCTTGGGTGGTTGGATATTGCCATAAATATAGCTCTCGATTGCAATTGCAGGCTTTTGCTTGAGTACCTCCAAATGGCGTTAAGATTAGATCTCTATAAAAATTAGTTTTAGTTGAATCAACAAATTCTACCATTATCTGGTTATATTCCACTTCCTGACCATATAAGTCGTAACCTTCAACAATTACATAAATAGGATCGGTAACGAACTCCATACCCATTGCGCAACTTGGGTCTTGAATGTGTAAGGTATATCGTCCGGCATCTTCTGGTTGAATATTTGTAAGTGTTAATGAGTTACTGGTTTTACCGTTTAGGGTTTCGCCATTTTGTTTCCATTGATAGGTGTAGTTTACAGTGTCGGCAAATTCGGGGAATAGAGTTTCTGTTTTAGTACCGATCTCGGTAGACTCTATCACATATGATTTTATATTATCATAATTAATAGGTGTTATATATTGCGGTTCGAATTCAAAAGTTTGCCCTTGAATTTTATCGAAATTTTCAATATCTGAACAAGAAAAATAGTTTTCCTGTACACGCAATACTGCAGAAGAATTTGAAAAGGTAGGAATAGCGCCACTTAAATTATTGCCGTTGAAATACACTGTGGTAAGATTTGATAAATTTGCTAAACCGGCAGGAATACTACCGCTTAAATTATTGTCATCCATCCATAACTTTTCAATTGCACTCAAATTGGAGAAGTTTTGCGGAATTACACCATCAATAAAGTTATTACCTATGCCAAAATTTTTCATATTTACCAGGCTGCCAATGGATTGAGGAATGTTACCGGTAAGTTTATTAGAAGAAAAAGCTAAATGAATTAAGTTGGTTAAATTACCAAAATTTGGAGGAATAGAACCAGTTAACTTATTGGAAGAAACATCAAAATGTTCAAGACTGCTTAAATTTCCATTTGTTAAGTCTCCTAAACACTCAGGTATTTCACCTTCTAATTGGTTATAGGTTAGAATTACTTTTTCTAAATTAGTGAGTTGGCAAATAGCATCTGGTAAATTATCTGATAATTGATTATGGTATAAAATTAGATCCTTTAAATCAGTTAAGTTGGCAATTTCTTCTGGTATTTCACCAGTTAATTGGTTGTACTCCGCATAAAAATCTAAAAGATTTGTGAGGTTGGAAATGCTATTTGGAATACTACCCGTAAAATTATTTCGAGATAGATAAAGCGTTTTTAAATTAACTAAATTACCTATTTCTACGGGGATGTTTCCAGTTACTTGGTTATTACCTAAAAACCAACTGCTATTATCTAAATGTAATCCCCTTAGTTTAGTAAGATAGCCAATTTCTGTTGGAAGATTTCCAACTAAATAGTTATTAGATAGGGTAAGGTACTCTAAATTCCCTAAGTTACCAATTTCTGTAGGTATGCTTCCTGTCAAAAAGTTAGTGTGTAAATCAATGTTAGTTAAGTAAGTTAAATCTCCTATTTCAGGTGGAATGCTTCCAGATAAGCCTTTGCTACGTAGACTTATTTTTTTAACTCTGCCAGGGTTACTATCTAAAATAGTATGTAGTGTTATGCCGTTCATACTTCCTAAATCGCAATTAGCAGGTAAACTATTATGGTTAGCTACAATGTGCCAGCCTGTTGTGTCATTCCAATTGGTACTTTCGTAAAAAGATTTCAATGCGGTCCAATCGTCTAGGTGGCATTGGGCTTTTACATTAGAATTTCCCAATAAGCTGAAAATTAGTAATAAAGTGGTCACGATTAAGGGTAATTTGTTGGTAATAAAATTGTCTTGTAAAGTTTTCATATTCAACTGTTTTTAATTTTTTAAATTTGAGTAAATGTTGTGTTCACTTAGTTATCGTAGGTTTTTCATTTTGTTAGAAGTTTTTTAGAAAAAAATATCTATACTGATAAACCAAACAGTTGAGCGGTGAAAAAAAGCCCAAGCCAAGGCTTAGGCTTTTGGTGTTGGTAAGTGTTTTTAATTAGTTGGGTGTTTCATTTTGGGGTGTTGGGTGTTGAGTGTTTTTTATAGGGTCGTTGGATATTTAAAGGTCGTTTTTCATTTGGGTGCATATTGTTGGTATTTTTAAATTTTAGCGTACATTTTAATGATGCAACAAATGTATAATCGCATTGCAAATATTTTGTTCACCTAAAGTATGATTTTTTAATTTCATCCTAAAGTAGGAGACGCTAATCATTTAGTAGGAGCACCTCATTTTTAAAATGGGCACTTTTGCAAAGTAGTTCGGTTTTAACTACCCCGACCTTTTCTTGCGAAAAGCCCACCCCTTCACCCGTGAAGGGGAATTAGTCCGGCTTACCTTTTATTTAGATAGTAATAAATTGAGTTATTGATAAAATTAAAAATGGATGTTCTTTAGCAACTGAGGTCTGCGTGTATTTTTAAGTGAAGTGTTTCATTAAGCCTTACATTAATACAATGTTGCGTTTATCAGAAGGGTCGTTCCAGGCACTTTTTACATCTACCTTAGCTTCTACATGATGTTTAATACGCACGTTGCCAGCAAAAGAAGCCAACTTGCCCATGGTGTTTAAAATGTCGCCGGTTAGCCCTTCCTGGTCTTTACCTAAATCTTTCAAATCGGCATAAGCTTGAAAGGGTAAACTGAATTCCATTTCTTTTTCATCGCCGGGCTGTATGGTAAAGTTCGATGGCAAGGTGGTTTCTCCTAAAATGTGGGTTTTGGTCTCCCGTTTATCACCACTGCCAGAAGTTCTACTTTCTACCAACTGAATGGTGATGTCTACAATGTCTTGCTCGCTCTTGGTAGTGAGGGTAATAGTGCCGGGTACAAATTGGTCGGCTTTGTTTACGTGATCGGGCGTTTTTACTTGAACACTAGCTCCACCAATGCCCATTTTGTCTTTAAAACTTTTTAGAAAACTCATAATTAAAATTTGTTTGAATTTTGATGTAGTTAAATTATTAGTTGTTTACAATAGTATATCAGTTGGTTTTACATTTTATTAGAAGAATAAGTCGTGTTTTTTTGAATGCGATTGGTAAGATCAATTTGTTAAGTATTTCCCTAATCATTTACAGTGCAAACATACGGATGATTGATATTGTTTTTTTCACGGTATTTGGTGATTTTTTATAATCATGGTTTTTGGGGAGTTTTTGGATGTTGTTTTAACAAGGTAAATTTTCTTACACTAAAATTAAAAACAACCAGGCTATGTGTGAAGCCTGATTGTATTAATTCTTAAAAACTTTAAAAGTTTATCATTGGTCAATTAACAGCAACTCCCATAACTCAAGTAATAAAACCATCCCCGAGAATCGCAGTATTTTTTCTTTAATGTTACATACCTTCTACCTCCACAATTATGTGAATACTGGCAAGATGTCCAAATTGAAGTAGCTGAGGTGCACCATCTCGAGTCTAAGTTGTTTTCCAGCACTTCTACAGCCATATCTAATATTTCTTCTTTTGTTTTATCTTGTAAGAACTCATTCAATTTTTCATCTGACATATTATCAAATGATTCGGATAATTTGAAGTATATAACGTCATCTTCGTTTTTGTCAATATTTACTTCATTTGTTGTTGGCAATGTATCATTTTTCTCACAAGATGTTAAAAATACAGTTACCAACGCAATAGCCATTAGGCTACATAAAATTGATTTTAATTTTAAAATGTTCATTTAATTTTGCTTTAATGTTTAATAATGAAATAAGCAGCGGTTCTTATTTTTTGTGCTGCTTACTCTTTTTGTTTGAGCAATAATTTAGTTAGTATAATTGTTTAGTATTTAGCAACCATATGTCCAGTAATAGTAACAGTCTCCGTGAGGTGGTTTGCAACATTTTTTTCGCTTCAAACAACCAAAGCTAAAAACTGTAGTACATCCTCGAGATTCAATTTCAATTTTTCCTTGGTTCATTAAATTAATCTCTTCTTTTGATAACATTTCCTCGAATTCCACATCAGAAATATTTTCTCCTATTTTTAATGTTGACTTTATTTCATTCAGCTTACCAATAAATGATAAACTTTCTGAAATTTTTGCATTAGATTCCCAAATATTAATTTCGGCTTCAGTTGCATTATTCAAATAACTAATTGCTAAATCGGAGTTTTCATTAACTCCAAAAGGCAGTATTAATTTACTTGTTTCGTTTATTTGAGTCTCTGTTTCTATCGCTTTTACCCTATCCTTCTCGCAAGAAGTTAAAAATACGGTTACCATTGCAATAGCCATCAGGCTAAAAAAAATTGATTTTAATTTTAAAATGTTCATTTAATTTTTGTTTTAATGTTTAATAATGGAGAAGCTACTCTTCCATGTTTTGTGCTGCTTATTCTTTTTTGTTTAAATTTGGATTCGATTAGCTCCTTTTTAGCTGGGATTGGCGTAAGGCAGATGCTTTCTAAAGACATAGGCATCTTTTAATGTATTTTCTGCCTTTAAATATTATTTAAAAAATTAGCAACAATTGTTTTTGTCACCAACTGTTTAATTATGATTTTAGCATCTACCGTTACAATGCGTATACCAATCAACATCTGTTACTAAACCATACACACAAAGAGCACCATCTAAATAGTAGCCAGCTCGGCAATCGTAGGTGTAATGACAATATTTAAAATATTTATTGCTAAATAAATGCGAAGTATACTGATTAGGATGTGTATGGTAGGTGCTCACTTTAGTGCTTTTTCCACCACCTCTGTATACTGCAGATTTTACATGCATTGCATCATATTCATTTCCAAAATACCAACCAATATCAATATAATCACCGCCATTATAATTTCTTTTAGCTAATGGTTGTTGCGGTTTAGCCTTTAGTAATTTTATTTGGGTAATTATATTCTTACCTTCAAATTTAGATACCAATTCATTACTAAATTTTATATTAAAACCGGATTCGTCATCCTTGTTTGGAGGTACAATTATTTCGATATTCACCACTCCATCAAACGTTTTTATATCAATAGACTCATCTTTGTGTTCTTCGCAATTTCCATTATGGTTATGATAATCAATATTCTTATACGATTTATTATCTTCTGATAACGTATTTAAATGTTCAATTTTAATGCTACCATCAGAAAAATTGGACAGTATGTTTTCGCTGTTTGAGGAAATTCTTACTGCGGCTTGAATATCTGCTTTTTTCCCTGTTTTGTTATTGCCAAGTAGCAGTACTTTTTTAAATGGCTTGTTGAATTCTATCTCATCTTTAATTGTCGATAAACTGTTTATATTGGTTAAAGATTTTACTTCTTCTATCGAAGTATCTTTGATTATATCCTTCTCACAAGAACTCAAAAATACAGTTACCATTGCAATAGCCAACAGGCTAAAAAAGATTGATTTTAATTTTAAAAATTTCATTTAAATTTGTTTTAATGTTAATAATGGAGTAAGTAGCTGTTCTTCGTTTTTTGTGCTGCTTACTCTTTTTTGTTTAAGTGTTTTTGAGTGTTTTTTAGCTACCTGTTTAGCTGGTTTGCGCTTGGCGAAATTCCTTTCTAAAAGTCTTTTCACATTTGTTGATTGTTGTTTTTCTGTTCTTTACTTTTTGTTGTTTAATAGTATATCGTAGTATTTGAATTTTGTTAGAGGTTTTTTAGAAAAATTATCTAACTTATTTTTTGAGTAAATGGAGTGATTTTTCTATACCTCTTATGAGATAAATTACTGCATAAAAAACTGGCAATTAAATCTGTACAGTCAGACCTGACAGGTTTCAAAAAAAACCTGTCAGGTCTTCATAGGTCATCCTTTAGTTACTTTCATTTGTTTAGCCATATAAGTTACTGCCACAAAATAGGTGGCAATCCCTAAAGCTAATAATATCATATAATAAATGAATATGCCTGCAAAAGCCATAATCAAGAAAAAAGCTATCCCATAAATGGCGACTATGCCAAAATAGACCTTCAATAATTGCTTACAATCAGCATTCAAATTTCGCCATTGTGTGAGTAATATAAATGACAGCAAAACATGAAAACCTCCTAAAAAAATTAAGGCATATATACAAATAAAGAATAAGTACCCACCACCATTCAATTCAAATGTATTAATTAAGAATAATTCAACAAAAAACATTACAAAAAGGGTTATAGTAATAAGGTAGCCAATTAAATTAAGGTTGTGTAAGTATTTAAATCGTTTCATTTTTATTAAATATTTGGTTATCTATTATTATAACATCAGATTAAACTTTAAAGTTCCATATTTTCAAAAATGATTGAATATATTAGAAACTTAACACAAATAAAAAACTCGTGCCACGACTGATAGCTGATCAAAAGAGTCGTGGCACGAGTAACAAGTCTATTTCACCAAAACCTTTTGGGTACTTTTAAACAGATCGTTCTGCAATTCAACTATATACATACCTTTTGGTAAATCACTTAAATTTAAAGTATTATGGTTGCCATAAAATGTTTCTTCTTTTATTTTTTGTCCACTAATATCATATAATACAAACGTATTACCGGAAGTAGTATCATTCAATACTTTTACATTAATATGGTCGGTAGCTGGATTAGGATAAACCGAAAAGGAAGGCATCATTTTATTTTCAGTTCCAGTTTGATAAGATTGTGCTTTATTAAACGACTGCCCACAAGACCAACTCATAGCTGTGTTAGTTAAGCTAAACTGACCGGCACAATCATTTCCACTACAATAGATGCCATCATAAAAATCGCTATACATGGTAGTTTCACTTTGTGTTTTAATTAAGGCAAAAGCATAGTTTCCAAAATCAAATACTTGAATGCTGATTCCGTTACAGTTATCATAACTGGCAAAATTGTTTATAAAAGGATAGGTTGAAAATATAGTCGGTTCGCCACCAGAAGGTGAAGGTTCACAAGGCGCGCAAGCAGAACCACCACAATCGATGTCGGTTTCAGTTCCGTTTTGTATACCATCCTCGCAAGTTGGTGCAGATGAGATGTTTTCACAAGGGTAACTCATATCAGGTCCTGTAGGTTTAGTGTAAATTGAACAAGCCTCTTCTATACAAAACTCGCCATCATAATAATCGGTATATCCTACAGCACCAGTATTAGACTCAACTAAGGCAAACACATAATTACCATAATCATAAACTTGAATCTTTAAACTGTTCATATGATCGCAATCAATAAACTGTTGTAAAAATGGATATTCATCACACGGGTTAGGACAGTTATTTGGTGCATCATCGCAATTGCTCTCATTGCAGGGATCATCACAAATAGAATTACCATAGTCACAAGAACCATCATCAATTGTTGCCTCAGCATTAAAATTACAAGCCTTAAAATCGGTACATCCATCAATTAATGAAGAGGAACTGCCACCACAAGTCCAGGAAATAGTTGGGTTGTTTAAGTTGTATAAATCGGCACAACTACTTCCGTAGCAAAATACCCCATCATAATAGTCGCTATACAAGTTAGTACCGTCATTTGTTTCTACTAAGGCAAATATATAATTTCCAAAATCAAAAAGGGCTATACCAGTTTTTTCACAATTGTTATAATCTACTAAGTCATTCAAAAAAGGGTACTCCAAAAATATTGCCGGTGGATCTAATCCAATTGTACAATCTACACAAGCGCCACCGCAATCAATTTGATCTTCTCCGTCATCTAAAATTCCATTGCTACATAAATCTGGACAAGGCGGGCAAGCATCTGGCGGACATTCCGGGCAATCCGCTGTATTGCAATACTTACAATTACCGTCGTTTTTATTGGCGGTCCTATTAAAATTACAGGCAGTAGGGTCGGTACATCCCATTATGTCTATTGCCTCCCAATTAAATGGAATTTTTTTACCGGTAATGGTATATTCTGTTAGGGTCTCTTGATCTTCCAAATAGCTTGCTTCAAAATGTGCTCTTACTTCTGCTAAACTCCGGCTGTTATCGCGGGCAATTTCCCGAGCCAATACTTGCGATACAAAAAAGGTTGCCTGCGAAGTTCCACTTTTTACTTGAACAGCATTTGCCAAGCCATAGCCCGCAATATTTACACCGGGAGCGGCAAGTGTAACTGATTCCTTTCCATAGTTTGAAAAATCAGCCAAATTACCTTCGTGATCGACAGCCGCCACCGAAATTAAATTATCATAAGTTATGATTTCAATGCTTCCATCTTCATTTAAAATTTCTCTTTCTTTGTTTACAAAACTTGCAGGGTATACTTTACTGTCGTTATAATCAATATTAAGACCTTTAATACTATTGCCGGCAGCTGCAATTATAAAAATGCCTTTTCGTTTGGCTTCGTAAATCGCATCTTCTAAAATACTCATCGGTACACCATTGTGACCGGCACTCATATTAATTACATCCGCATTGTTGTCGATCGCATGATACAAGGCACATATCATATCAAATACACTTCCGTTTTTAATATCGTTCGATTTTATAGGTACAATTTTGGCATTTGAAGCATTGGTTAAACCTTCACTAATCACTCTAAATCCAAAAGTGCCATGCCAATAATTATCCTGGTAATTATCATCAATGGATACAATATCTTCTTCCATACATTCATAAGGGGTTGAAAAATTATACCCTGTTGCAGATAGATTAAAACAGTTTTCTGGTGCAGTAGATAATAGATATTGTGAGGCATCAGGATAGTTGGTGCGATCTAATCCCGAATCTAAAATATAGGTAATAGAAACATCTTCATACATGTCAGTTTCATAATCATAAGTTACTGAATAGGCTGAACCTGGGTTTTCGTCAACTTCAACATTGTTCAACGAGTAGTTCAATCCACCTCTAAATCCATCTGTTTTTCTCCACCGGCTATTAATGCTTTCACTTAAAGCCATGTAGGTTTTTTGAAAATCACTTTCACTATTTACATCACCGGAAAATTCATATAAGTGTAATTCGCGGTTACAGTCACATTTGTCTTTCCACTTTACGCCTGATCGAAGTAGCGGTCTCTCAAAATTCTCCTTGTTGGTTTTATTGTCAAACTCAACCACCAATTGTGTGTATCCATCTATCGGATTGCCGTTCAGGTCGTGATCTTTTACATGTAACATCACCGGATCAGAAATAAATTCGGTGTAAGTTGAATTAGATGCACAATTTTTTAACTTAACGTATAAGTTGTACACACCCGCATCTTCAGGTTGAATGGATGCAATGGAATAAGTAGCTTGATTGGCATTTAATAAATTTTCTCCATTGTGATACCATTGATAGGTGATTGTACCGCTTGCCGACCAGGGTAACGGAGCTTGTAAAGTGATTTGGGTTAGCGTATCTCGAAGGTGGCTGTCAACCCCACTTTCATTAGATGAATACCGTTGTGGTGCATAATCAATTGGTATGTTCGGAAATTGGTTGTTTGAAGTAAAGGCACTCACTTCGTCGCAATTAAAATAATTTTTAGCAATACTCATTCTTACGCCCTCTTGTAATATGCTTAGGGGTATTTCTCCTTCAAAATTATTGTTACCTAGCCATAGTTGTTCTAATGAATTGATTTCACCTAAACAATTAGGTATCGTTCCGCTAAAATAATTGTAAGATAAACCCAGTTTTTTTAAATGATTTAACTGGCAGATGCTTTCCGGTAGTTCTCCGGTAAAAAGGTTGTTCGATAAATATAAGAACCAAAGTTTGGATAAATTACCGATGGAATTGGGTATGCTGCCACTTAAGGCGTTGTTCGATACCCATAGTTGTTCTAAACTATCTATATGTCCAATATTTTCAGGAATAGAGCCGCTTAAATTGTTTTCGTTTAAAAAGAGGATTTTTAAATTATTGAGTTGAGTAAGTTCGTTAGGTATGTTTCCAGTTAAAAGATTGTTCTGTAAAAAGAGTCGTTCTAACTGGTTTAATTCGCTTAAGGTAGTTGGTATCTCTCCGTCTAATTGGTTATCGGCTAAACCGAGTTTTATCAAATTTTTGAAGTGATTGATTTCTGGTGGAATGGAACCTGTTAGTTGATTTTCGTTCATAAATAATTCGATTAATTGGCTTTCTGTTCCGGTGTTTTCGCAGATGGGTATTTCACCTTTTAAATTGTTGTCGGATAAACTTAGCTTAATTAATGAAGGTTTACATACGATTTCTTTCGTAATGGTTCCTGTAAAATTATTTACATTTAAATAAAGATAATTTAATTTTGGAAGGCTTATCAATTTTTCAAAGGGAATATCACCTGTTAAATTATTATTAGTAAGATGTAATTCTTTCAAATTAATTAGATTATTAATTTTTGGTGGAATACTGCCAATCAGTTCGTTCTCATAAAAGGTTAAATATTCTAATGAAGTTAAATTTGTAATTTCAGTTGGCAACATACCTACTAAATTATTCTTATATAATTTAATTTTTGAAACACGTTCATTTTTCATCTCAATTCCATAAAGTGTAGCTAAATTACAATCGGGTTTTGTACTATTTCCTTTCACTATCTCCCAACCTTCATTGTTTTTCCAGTTATCTCCTCCCGTGCTTTCATACAAAGCTTTCAAAGCCGTCCAATCATCTATATGGCATTGGGCTTGAGCAAATTGATAAGATAAGTTGAAAAAGATGATCAACATCATCGTAGTTAAAGTGTTTGTTTTCATTTGTTATTTTTTAAGTATTTGTTCAATGTTGTTTAATTTGTCTGTAGCAATGGGTGATTTATTGGGTGTTTTTGGGTGTTTTCGGGTGTTCTTCAGATGTTTGTTCGTGTTTTTAATGTTAATCAGTCATTTTTTAAAATTTGGTATTTGGGTATTGAGGTGTTTTGGATGTCAACTATTCATTTTTTAGAGTGGGCTTTTTCAATGGTTTATTTTCATTTGTTCTTTATTATATTATCGTTGAAAATTGTTTTTGTTAAAGAAAATTTGAATCTTTTTTTCATCATTGTGAGAAGCGGTTAAGTGCAGCGGAATTGGTTGCTCTGAATCAGTATATCATTTAACGTGCAACTGTTTATACATACATTTTCAATATAAACAGATACTGAAAATCAAATCTTTGCAGGCAATAATTTGATTTCAAAAGCACGTTAGTGCCAAATAGATGCAAGGCAATTTCTTTCACTTTTCAGATACTGAATCGAATTCAGCATCGGTCACTAATGACGGTTTAAAAAAAGCCAAACACTAAACAGCATTTGGCTTTTGTTAAACAGATTTTTTTGAAAACAATAATCTATTCTATCACCAATTTTTGAATACTTTTGCTTTGATGATTTTCCACTTCAATAATATACATTCCTTTAACCAATTCATGTAAGTTTAAAGTAGTTTGATGACCGGTAAAAGTACTTTGGTGTACCATTTTGCCACTTAATTCAAACACGGTAACGGCACTTGGTGCATCTAATTCTGAGGTTAGTTCAATATTGACCAAACCTTTTGTTGGATTAGGATACATCGTAAAGGTATTGGCATTTATTAAGTCTGAAGTCTTCGAAGCTATAGTAGTTTGATAACCTGTTTTTGAAGCCTGGTTTGAAGAACTGCATCCACATGTCCAACTGGCAATTTCGGTTAAGTCATAGTTATTCGTAACACTAAAATCTCCACTATCGCTTCCGTACCAAGTAGTTTCTAAATATAAGACGCCGCTTTCACCATCATATAGATAGAAGAAGGTGTAATAATCGTTAAGTAAATATACTTTGATACCTTCATTGGCGCAATTATTCGGATCAACTTCATTTAATAACTTTGGATATTCTTCAAATATATGATCACATTCAGTACTTGCTCCCTCAATCTCTTCAATACAGGTTATGGTGATGGCTTTTTCAGCTTGTGTACAAGGAGTATTAATTTCATCGTAATCTTCAAAATCGAATTTGATGCGTTGTCCTTCATAAATATCAATATCTACCAAATGAAAATAGGGGTCATAAATTAACCCATCATCAGTTTTTACGAGCCGGTAAGTGTTTCCACCACAGCCTTCAAATATGATGGTGCCAGTAAATTTTTCACAATCAGGAATTATACAGGTGCTTTCGTTGCAAGGGTTAGGGCAAGCCAAATTGCCATAGTCACACACTTCTTCTTCGCCAAAGTTACAAGCGTTTACATCTTCGCAAATATAGATACAAGATTCATCCTCACAATCTGCATTGGGGTTGTAGTTAGCAGCTTGCGGATCGGTACAGCCTTCTTCTTCACAAGATGAAGTATAGGTACATTGATCTAATACTTCCTTTAACTTATACAAATCTACAATGCAAGTTTCTACCTGACTACCAAAACAATAGCCTGCGCCATCTTCAAAAAATAAAGTACGATTATTGTCAGTTTGTACATCAATAAAATGGTAACTATCTGCATAATTATAAACGGTAATTTGCTCACCATTTCCGCTTACTTCGTTTTCTATCCAAGGGTATTGTTCAAAAATGGAAGCACAAGCTAAAGTATTACATGAACTTTGGTCGCAAGGATCACCACATTCAGTATTGCCATAATCACAAACTTCTTCTTCGCCAAAGTTACAAGCGTTTACATCTTCACAAATATAGATGCAAGAGTCATCCTCACAATCTGCATTGGGGTTGTAGTTTGAAGCTTGCGGATCGGTACAACCTTCTTCTTCGCAAGATATCGTATAGGTACATTCATCTAATACTTCGGTTAATTGATACAAATCTACTATGCAAGTTTCTACCTGACTGCCAAAACAATAACCCGTGCCATTTTCAAAATATAGAGTACGGTCATTTTCAGTTTGCACATCTATAAAATGGTAACTATCTGCATAATTATAAACAGTAATTTCTTCACCCCTACCGGCAACTTCGTTTTCAAGCCAGGGATATTGTTCAAAAATGGAAGTACAAGGTGAAGAAACACCTTCGCAATTATCATTTGGTTCGGCATAAACACAAGTTCCTGCTTCACCAAAATTACAGGCATCTACATCGGAACAAGTAATAGAACACGATACGCTGCATTCTGCGATAATCTCTGCATTTTGAGGAATGCAGGTTGTAACAGCAGATCCTGAACATTGCAAAATTCCATTGTTAACATACAAATTACGTTCATTACCGCTTTGAATGTCAATGTAATTTAAAGCCTCATTGTATTTGTAAATAGTGATGTTTGTTGATTCGCTTTCTTGGCAACTTAGCTCACTTAACCAATCGTATACAATAAACATGTTATCGCAAGTAACTTCACAATAGTTGCTTAGGTAATTTCTGTCAACATTATATGATTCATACATTCGGTTAATTTGACCCTGACTAAATCGCGTTCGACAGTGTGCATAATTATACGACATTACATTGCGCGTATCTGGTTTGTAAAGTGCTCCATTAGCATCTGTAAAATTACAGTTATGGTCTGTATGTTCTGTGCTAAACTCACAATTTTGGTAAATGGTGCAATAGCCAATTTGATATTTACCTCCCTGGCTATCGTTTACTAAACCTGTAGGGTCAGCGGGCGTATCACAAACTTCATCTCCTACATTATCACCACAATTTGATCCATTTACTAATTCATCTCCCCAACCAATTACATCGTGCGAACCTTGGTGGGTATGATATAAACTAAAGTAATGACCCATTTCGTGTGCTAAGGTACTTCCATTAGTTGCCATGCTGCTGTTTACAACAATCCAATCTTTATCATAATAATGTAACAGTGCCGGAAAACTTGCCCAACCACTAAGATTGTTGCGTAAAGTAGGAACAAAGAAAACATCAATATTATCTGGTGTTACATAAGGTTTCGCCATTTGATACTCTAATGTTTGATACGTTGGCGGATTTACTTCAAAGCCTTGTTCTAAATTTCCATAGGCAAATAGATCATTATCAATATAGTTTACACTACAAATATGAAATCTGAAATTTGTTGGTTCGAAGGCAATATTTAGATCATCCATAGCAATATCTAAGTCTTCATTAGTTAAGCCATTTCCGCCATTATCATCTCGTATAATGTGTACTGCAATTTGAAGATTGATCTTTTCATCTTCGTTACTATATAAGCTGAGATCGGTGTTTTCTCGTTCAATTCTGGTATCATTCATGTATTGAATTTGTTCAGGTGGCAATTCTAATCCACAATTTTGAGCATTTGATAAATTATTGATCAACAATAACAAACATGCCATAAGTGTTAGTTTAATTTTTTTGTTCATTTTTTGTTTAGTTTAATTTTTTAGAAATCGACTGATTATATTTAGTCGTTGTTTTTTGATAATAATTTTTTTTTAATGAATTAATATTTTAAATTTTATACTGATTAAAATAGCAACCGGATCAATTATACTATCCGGTCACTATTACTTTTTATTAATTACAATTCGCATCATAAGCTGCACACTCAGCTCCAATATTACTTAGCCTATTAAAAAATTCTGGAGAAGAAGCCATACCTTTTACTGCCGCACGAAGTCCGTGATTTTTTTGAACGTTAGTCCAATGGATACCACCGCCAACATCAGGTTGTCTTAATAATAAACCTCGGTAGGCAATGTAAATGCTCTTTTTAATATCGTTACGGTTTAAGCCATTGGCTGCCAAAAATGAGGCATAGTTGTTTTCCCATTTATTTTTGGCTTCTTGTGAAGTAATAAAACCGATAGCTACAATTGCAATTTTGTTGATACTGGCATTGCCTAAAACGCCCAACCAATAATGAATGCCATTTTGGTCGCCACATCTTTGCAAATAAGAGCTATAGCAAAGTTCTACAAAACAAGTAGCGTTAAAACTTCTGGAGTTCAGTGTTTTTTCAATCTCACTGTTCATTTGTATTTGCTCTACTGCAATTGGTGTTTCTTCTTTTGGTAGGATATTTTCTTTTTCGCAAGAAGTCATTAAGAAGGCTAACATAGTAACAGCCACCAAGCTGCTAAAAATTGATTTTAATTTTAAATTGTTCATTTTGTTTTTAATTTTGTTTTTAAAATGGAGTAAGCATTTTGCTGTTTTTACTTATCCTTTTCTTTTATAGGGTATTAAAGTTTGTTTTTATTTTAAGTAATTCTCTAACTCCCTGTTTAGTCGGGTAAGCTTGGCAACCACGCTTTCTAAAAGCAGTGTTGCCCGTTTTGTAGTTATTGCTTGTTAGTCATTCAATTTTTTGTTTGTTCATTATCATATCGGAGCAATCCATTTTTGTTAGAAGTTTTTTTGAAAAAAAACGGAAAAACCTATTTTTGAATGCTATACTTTCAAGATAAATTGCTATTTTTGACATACTTAAAAGAAAAAATATTCTTCTTTTATCCAATACAAAACCTTGTTAAACCAACCACTTAAATCATTCAGAACGAGCAGTTAATAATTCAATAAGTATAACCATGCCACACGCCGATCAAAAATATATAACCGCCCTTATCAACGGCGATGAACGACTAATAGGAGAAATCTATCAAAAATATGCACCCGATTGCAAGCAGTTCATTTTAAAAAACAGCGGAACCATTAGTGAAGCTACCGACATCTTTCAGGAAACCTTATTGGCTTTATTAACGAAAGTAAAAACCAAATCGATAGAGCTTACCGTACCATTTGGGGCTTACTTATATAGAGTATATAAAAACAAGTGGATTGATCAATTGAGAAAAAAATCAAAAAATCCACTAACAATTATAGAACATGACCGTTATATAGATGAAACCCCCACAGATAAAGAACAACAATACCGCATTTATAAGCAGTGTTTCGAAAAATTAGGGAAAGAATGCAAAGAATTGATGCGTGCCCGTTTATCGGGTTTAAAAGGCAACGACATTGCCGTAGCATTGGGCATTACAAGAAACAATGTTAACCAAAAAATGCTGGTTTGTAGAAACCAACTGAAGAATTGCTGTCAAAACCACCCTGAATTTAAAAATCTGTAAAACGGAAAAGTTATGGAGTTTAAAATAACCAACATACACATTAACGAATACATCAGCGGTGAGTTGAAAGGCAACGATTTAGTGGAGTTTGAAAAATTGTTAGCAGCGGATACTGAGCTACAACAACAAATTAAAGTACATCAACAAATTGATGAAGTATTATCAGAAAAATATGTTGAAGTCAACCAATTCAATGAGTCGGTTTATGAAAGCCAAAAAGAAAGATTAAACCCCTTCTTGCAAAAAATGAACAAAAAATATTTTGTTGAGGAAGGTAACAACACCGTAAAAAAAACAATTGAACAAAAAATTGAAGTAGCAGAAAATAAAAAACCAAACACTATCATTCGACAACTTTTACCTTTTGCTACATTGGCAGCGGCAGCAGCTTTCTTGTTATTTGTTTTTAATCCATTTGCCCATAATCTTTCATCGACTCAATTAGCGGATAACCATTTTGAGATTTACAACATGGATACTTCACGAGATGCTACGGACTTAGCGTCTGATCTTGAAAATGGTCAATTTGCTTACAAGGAAGGAAACTATGAAAAAGCACTGCTTCATTTCAATACCTATCTTACCCAAAAACCAAACGACCCCAAAGTGTTATTAGCCAAAGGGAATTGTACGTATCAATTAAAACAATATGATAGCGCAATTGAAACCTTCCAAAAAGTAATACAGTTAAAAACCATTCAAAGCAATGCTGGACATTGGTATTTAGCCTTATCTTATCTTAAAAAAGACCGTAAAGAAGATGCCAAAATAACCTTAAATGCAATAGATAAGGATTCTAAATACTATCAAAAAGCGAAAGAATTACTAAGTAAATTATAAATGATTATACCAAATTGACCATAAAATGTAACACAAATTTCGTTTTATTGTTGGCGATATTTTCGTTAAAAATACTCGCTATAACCGCTGGCTATGCCTGCGTTTTTTGTCTCAATCTCACCAAAATAAATTCAAAATTTTAGTGTCACTTTTTATAATCAAATTGGTATTAGATAGTACGTAAAAAGAATGAATAATCAACAATAAATATTTATTTAATTTGTTAGCTGCGGCTTCTCAACCGGATGAACAAACTTATACCCCACCCCTCTAACCGAAAGAAAGAACTGAGGCTCTTTAGGATTTTCCTCAAAATTTTTACGGAAGTTTAAAATAAAATTGTCGATAGTTCTTGTGGTGGGGAAGACATCATAACCCCAAACAAATTGTAAAATCTGTTCGCGCGAAACCACTTCATTGGCTCGTTCAAAAAGAAGTTTGAGTAACTTGGCTTCCTTTTTGGTTAAGTTGATAGTTCCATTTTTTCCTTGAGCTTCATAAGTAGCAAAGTTTACGGTATTGTTACCAAAGCTCACAATTTGTAATTCTTTTTCTGCGGCGGTGCCCTTGGTACTATGTTTTAACAACACTTTTACGCGCAACAAATATTCCTGTAAATTGAAGGGTTTGGTTACGTAGTCATCGGCGCCCTTTTCTAAACCGAGAATTATATCTGCCGGCGTATCTTTAGCAGTTAAAAATAAAATCGGGGTTTCATCATCCTCTAATCTAATTTGTTCGCATACGGTTAAACCATCCATTTCAGGCAACATAATATCTAATATAATTAAATTATACCTGCCTTCTCTAAACCGTTTAAGCGCTTCCATACCGTCAGAGGCGGTAATCACTTCATAACCTTCTAACTCCAAATTCATTTTAATGGCTTCTTGTATATTCAATTCATCTTCTACTAATAATATTCTATAATCCATTGTCTTTTTTATTACGAATAACGAAAATTATCAATTTTTTGGTGTCATTACATTGTCATAATTACCAATACTTCATTATGACAATGTATAAATTATTTATAATTAATAGTTTGATTGAAATATTTTATTGGAACTTTTTTAAATTTGATTAACTACTTGAGGTTTTATTTTTGGCTCTTTTAAAGCAATTGCCTCAACCGGTTTAGGAAAAATCAACTTAAAAATACTCCCTTTCGGGTAATTGGCTTGATATACAATGTTGCCTTTATTCATTTCCACTAGCTGTTTCACAATAAAAAGACCAAGCCCGGTACCAATCGATTTTCGGGTATCTTCCGAACCAATACGGTAAAACTTGTCAAAAATTTTAGGCTGCTCTTCGGTCGGAATACCTATTCCCTCATCTTTAATAATAATATCCACCTCTTTATCATTAAGGTTCGCTTCAATATAAATTGTACTTTCTTTATCAGAATATTTTATAGCATTATCAATTAAATTGGTGAATACCGAAGTCAACGCCGTTAAATCTCCGTGCACCATTAAATCAGGAGAAACATCTAATTTAAAAATTCGCCGGTTACGATTAATTTCTTTATACCGGCGACTAAGCGATTGCAACAACTCCGAAATATTAACCGGATGATCAGAAAATGCCAACGCTTGTCGTTCAATTTTTGCTGCCATCAGTAAGTTATCGACCAACTCTTTTAAACGATTAACATCGTGCATGGCATTGTTGAGTAATCGATTTTGTTTGTCTTTATCCAATATCCGGTCTTTAACCGTTTCAATAGAAATTTGAATACCGGTTAATGGAGAACGAAGTTCGTGTGTAATGGATAATAAAAAATTGCGTTGCTGCCGGTGTAATTCAATTTCTTTATTTATATACGAACGGATGGTTAAAGAACCCAAGCCCAACAACAACATAAACACCAAGCCTTCTCCAATAATCATTTGATTTTGACGATTTTTATTTTTAGTAAACTCTTTTAACAGTAAAATATTTTCAGTACTTTTTGAATCTTCAGAATGCCTCAAGTGAAAGTTGGCTATTTTTTCATCATACAATTTATGGTTTTTATTAATTAATAAATACATCCACCAAATAGAAGAAGCAAATACATAAATAACCAAAACATAAAAGATGGTAACCGGTTTAGTATGCTTAATTTTTTTTAAGACTTCCATAACGTTTTCTTAAAACGAACCACTAAGATATAATAAAATTATCATAAAGCGATGTGAAAAAAATTATAACCATAAAATTGATGATATGTTTACACCCTAATGACAAGTATGTTTTGAGACATCACATCAACCGCATGTTCTTCATTTTGCTATTTCATTTTTTTTTGAAGCGAAACCAGCAGGATATTAACAAACGAGCTCCCTGCTTTACGTTCAAATGTTGCCGCCGCGCTTCAAAGCCTGCGCTTCAGGCAACATAACCACTGCAATCAGGGCTAAATTTCCAGCTACACCCAGCTTCATAAACCATGCAAAAATTCTGCTTACTTAACTTAAGTTTCGGTAGTAAATCAAAACATAAAAATGTGCTGAAACATCCTGTCATTTCGAGTGAAACGAGAAATCTTGCTACTAATGACGGGTAAACCAATTCATTAGGAAGGTTCTCTCCCTTCGGTCGAGATGACATGGTTTTACTCACGTCAATTTGTTGTTTAAAAGCCATTCATTATAAAATTACCTTACATAATTCTTGCTAATCGTAACAAATTGAAAATCGTTTAATTAATTTCGTAAAATTACTACTGAAACTTGAGTTACTTAAGCATAGCAGAGAGCATTTGATCTAACTCATTTGCCGTAAAATCAATTGCCAACACCTTGCCATTTTCATCTAATAAAAAATCTAACGGTAGTTTGCTTACCCCATAAATAAAGGCATAATTCGAATCCCATCCTTTTTTATCAATCGTGTTGGCTTTCCATGGAATGCCGTCTTCTTTACTGGCTTTTTTCCAATCTTTTTTCTTCTTATCTAAACTAATACTATACACCTCAAAGCCGGTATTGGTTTTAAATTCGGCATGTTTATATTTTTCGTAAACCCTTATCCAATCTTTACTAAACTGCCGGCAAGGTAAACACCACGATGCCCAAAATTGAACCAATACTATTTTACCTTTATAGTTATCTAAACTTTTAACACCCCCTCTTCGGGCTTTTAATTTAATGTTAGGTGCTTTATCTCCAATTTCTAAAAGTGTATCGTCAATTGGTGGCTTTATACAATTACCTTGCACCGGTAAACAGAAAATAGCAAGGGCAATTAACAAAGCGAAAGTGTAAACGTTCATGATAACAATTTTGAATTTAATACAAAAATAGCAAATAGCCGTTTAAAAAGAATTTCCGGTTGCATCAATTTATGCGACATTATCAATCAATTGCCGTAATTTTGCCGCAGCTTTATGATTATACACTACGCAAATTTCGTTTCGAGTCATACTAATATTAGCCAATGCCCAACCGCAGATAAACCTGAGTATGCGTTTATTGGGCGATCTAATGTGGGCAAGTCAACTCTAATTAACATGCTAACCGACCGGAATAAGCTCGCCAAAGTTTCGCAAACACCGGGCAAAACCCAATTGATTAACTATTTTAAAATTAACGAAAGTTGGTATTTGGTTGATTTGCCAGGATATGGTTATGCTAAAGTTAGTAAAACCAACCGCGCTAAATGGCAAAAAATGATCAGAAACTATTTAACCCAACGAAAAAACTTACTTTGCATTTTTGTTTTAATCGATAGTCGTATTCCACCACAACCAATTGATATCGATTTTATTAATTGGCTCGGCGAATTGTTAATCCCTTTTGTAATTGTATATACCAAAACCGATAAGTTAAAGCCACCAGAAGTAATAAACAATATTCAAACAATTGAAACCGCCTTGCTTCAACATTGGGATAGTTTACCGCAACGCTTCCAAACCTCTTCGGTTAAAAAAACGGGGCGCGATGAAATTTTGAAGTTTATTCATCAATTAAATGAGGGCTATGACCCTATTGAAGATTATTGATTAAGAACTAATATTTTTTTCAAAAAAAACCTTGAAATGAGTTGCCAAAATTGATAAAACCATTATCTTTGCAGTCCAATTTTAG
>CALHDG010000246.1 GCA_938023075.1 uncultured Chitinophagales bacterium | reverse complement strand
GGAGTTCAACTTTAGCAACGGATGGTTCAACAACTTTTAAAGAAGTTCCGCAACCAATCAGACAGATTCCAAAGCTGACTATGCAGATTAATGAAAGAAGCCTGTTCCTATTTTTATTCGTGAGATACATTCCAATTGTTATACTTTATTTAGATCAATTAGGCAAACAAACTTTGCAACTTCATTGCCACATTCATATCGCCAGTAATATTTAACTTACCGCTCATCACTGCATTCATTGGGTTCAATTTGCCATGCATCATCTGCAAAAAATCATCTTTCGACACTTCTACCCTACAGTCCGCTTCTTTATCTTCTAAAGCTACTTGATTCGCTTCACCCGTTCCGTCAATAAATAATTGTTGATTACCAAAATCAAATTTTAAAGTATTACCAAGCGGCTTCGTTTTTTGTGCTTTGTCACGGATACTGACCATTAACTCATCCATACTTTTAGCAGCCGCTTGACCATTTCCATTCAACGAACCATTTTGCGATTTTTGGGCATTAGCAGATTTATAGGAAACCTCATCAATCACCATTTTAGCAATAATCTCACGCATAATTTCTGAGGTGCCGCCGCCTATCGTTCCAATTCTGGCATCTCTAAACCCACGGGCAATTTTGTACTCTTCCATATAACCATAGCCCCCAAAAAACTGCAGACATTGGTACATTACCTTATCGGCTAATTCAGAAGCCAACAACTTTGCCATGGAACATTCTTTAACTGCATATTTTTGATCGTTGTGCATGCGGGCACAGTGCAATACAAATTGTTTACAAGCTTCAATTTCCGTTGCCAGTTGCGCCACTCTATGCCTAAGCACCTGAAATTTATTGATGGATCTGCCAAAAGCCTGCCGCTCCGACATATATTGCAAAGCATATTCTAAGGCACTTTCGCAACCGGCATAACCCATAACGGCTCCAATTAAGCGCTCTAATTGTAAGCCACCCATTAGGTAATAAAAGCCTTTTCCTTCTTCACCCAATAAATTTTCTCGCGGCACTTTTACATTGTCGAAAGCCAACTCGGCTGTATCAGAAGCATGCCAGCCTAACTTTTTCAACTTAGTGGCACTAATGCCTTCGGCTTGTCTGTCCATCACCAATAAACTAACCCCTGCCGTACCAGCTTCAGGATTGGTTTTGACCACGGCAATAATTAAATCGCCATACACCGCATTGGTTATAAAAGTTTTTGATCCATTAACGAGGTAATGATCCCCTTCTAAAATGGCTTTGGTTTGTATGTTGGCAACATCAGAACCGGCACCCGGTTCGGTAATGGCAATGCTGCTCACCAAATCACCCGAAATAATGCCCGGTAAATATTTTTGCTTTAATGTTTCTGAACCATATTTTAAAATGTAAGGAGCAGACATATATTGAACTACCGTGCAGTTAGCCGCAAAACCGCCAGAAAAAACTTTAGATACTTGTTCCGCAAAAATAACATCGTAAAAAAAGTCTAATTCCATTCCGCCAAATTCTTTCGGATACGATAAACCCAAAAAGCCCATCTCCGCCATTTTTTTCCAAATTGATTTGGGAATTTGTTGCTGCTCTTCCCACGCATCTATATTCGGCACAACTTCTTTTTGTAAAAAATTGTGTAAACTTTCGCGAAATAATTGATGTTCTTCTGTGAAGTAATAACTTTCCATTGCTGTATGTTCAATTTATTGTTGCTGCTAAGATACCAATTTTAGATTCTTTGGCTATGATAAATTTTTCTAAAAGATAATATTATGAAGATTGTATTTTTTAGCAACACAATTGATTGGGAGAACAATAACTCTATCCATAAATCATATAAAATCAAAGACCCAAATGAATTAAGGTTTGCATATTTAACGTGCCTTGCGGTAAACAATAATAACGTTGATATTGAGTTAATGCCGATTTTGTTCTGAAATCAATGATGCGACGATTGGGTATATTTGTTGGATCCAAAAATCCTTCTTGTATTAATTTGGTATTTAACTTTACAGCAAACTCTGCTTGAATATATTGTTCACAAATGACTTCTACCCATAGTGGATTGCTAGATTTTATTCTTGAATTGGCATCTACAATAATATTAAATTCACTATTAATTGAATAATCATCATTAAAAGATTTAGAGGTGGCTTGCTTTCTTCTACAAGTATACTTATAGGGAGATTTTATATATTTTTCATAACATTTTCCAGGTTTGGCATTAGGCGGCTTCTTTCGAAACTTTGCAGAATAGACATTTGAAAAAACATCGGGATCTTCCTGCTGATTAGGAAACCACGAAAAACCACATGCAGATACTGCGAAAAGCATCAAAAGAAAGCATATATATTGAAGCGTTTTCATATAAAAGATTCAATAAACAAAGATACAGGTTTATTTATAATGCTTAGTAATGCTACAAAAATAAATCTACATTTCTGTCTTTGTCATTTTTCGATATACTTCGTTGAAAAGCCTCGTCTTAGCCCCACTATGACTACGTTTTTCGCCTCGTCTATCAAAAAATGTCTTTGACATAAAAAGTAGATTTATTTCTTCCGCATTACTTAGTAATGCGGAGAAAATAAATTTGATTAAGCATAGAAACGCTGAAACGAGTGAATTTTTATTGATTTTAAGGCTAATTCGTAAAAGGTGCGTAAATTTAGAGTCAAAATTTTATACCATGAAAAAAATGACATGCAAAGAACTCGGCGGAGCCTGCGATCTAGAATTTAAAGCCAATACCTTTGAAGAAATTGCGGAATTAAGCAAACAACACGGGATGGAGATGTTTCAAAAAAAAGACCAAGCCCATATGGAAGCCATGCAACAAATGCAAGTATTAATGCAGTCTCCCAAAGATATGCAAGCTTGGTTTGCTGATAAAAAGAAAGCTTTTGAGAATGCAACGGAAGTATAAGCCATGCATAACGTTTTCAAAAATCTAAAAATAATTGAACTATCAAGCGTTTTAGCCGGTCCCTTATGTGGTAGTTTTTTTGCCGAATTAGGTGCGCAGGTAATTAAAGTAGAAAATAAGACAACCGGTGGTGATGTAACCCGGCAATGGAAAGT
>CALHDG010000245.1 GCA_938023075.1 uncultured Chitinophagales bacterium | reverse complement strand
AGTAATAAAGATTGGTTGTTGGAGAAGATTGGGGAATTGGAGTGCGGAAAAGATTGATTTTTCCACTCATATCATATCATATATAAATATTATTAGTATATAATAGATTATAGTTTTGATCAAAAAAATAGTAGAGTAATTTTTAAAAACCACTCTACTATTTATTTGTGGTCATTTTAATTTATAAGTAGCTTTTGCATTTGTTTAAATTCTTTACCTTCAATTTCTACAAAATAAATTCCTTTAGTCAGGTTGTTTAGGCTTAGTTCAATTTTCTTTTCGTTTGTTGTCTTTCCCAAACTGCTTGTAATTACCTTGCTTCCATTAACATCATAAATATGTATTACAGAATCAGCCATGTCTAAACCATTCAATTTTATAAATATCTGTCCCTTACTTGGGTTTGGATAAATATTAAACGAGGGTTGGTCAATTTTTTGATTCACATATGGAGGTGTATTGTTGAGTTGCTTATGGGTAATTGTTCCACAAGTCCAAACTGCGGTGGCATTACTTTCATTTAAATGGTAAGTTGATAAGCACGAATAATCGGGCGCATCTTCACAAAATGTATTGCCTGCATAATACAAGGCACCAATATTATTTGTGCCAACATAGATATAAACATAATCAGTATAGTCGAACACCATGACGGTTTCTCCATTACAATTATCTGGATCAACTAAGTCTGATAATTCCGGATAATCCAAAAATATTTCTGGCTTGGATTCACAAGGTTCGCAAATAGGTCCTCCACAGTCAATTTCTAGTTCATCGCCATTTTTTATTCCATCGTTACAGGTGTTTTGCTCAATTTCTTCTATACAGGTAATATCAATAGCTTGTACATCGCACGGATTGTCGATGCTACTAAGAACATAATCAAATCTTACTTCAATTTCTTGTACGCCCCCATATCCAAAAAGTCTAATAGAATCTTCTTCAGTCAGATACGGATCGAAAATACGATTATCGGACAACCGAATAAAATAATAGTTTGCTCCACCACAATCTTCAAAGAAAAAAGTACCGGTATGGTTGTCGCAATCTGGTACATTTACAGGATCAATACAAGTAATATCTATAGTTTGAATATTGCACGGATTACCAATGTCATTAAGAACATAATCAAACTTCACTTCAATTTCTTGTACGCCCCCATATCCAAAAAGTCTAATAGAATCTTCTTCCGTCAGATACGGATCGAAAATACGATTATCGGACAACCGAATAAAATAATAGTTTGCTCCATCACAGTCATCAAAATAAAAAGTACCGGTGTTGCTGTAGGTGCAACTCCCCGTTGAACAAGTATAGCAAGCATTTTTATAATATCCGGCATTTTCAATATACCAGTTTATGTAAAAATCATCTCCATTATCCATAGCCCAAAAAGTACCATCTTCTGTATATAAAACGCCTCTATCGGAAAAGACTATATATACATAACTATAATAACCATTTGTAATCACTGTAATTTGATCAAAATCACAAATACTACGATCTACTTCAGTTGATAACCATGGATAGGTATCAAAAATACTGCTATCCAAACATTCCGCACAATCGGGTCCTTCATAAAAACACAAACTATTATCAGGGCAATTGACTGAGGGATCGTAATTGCAAGCATCCGGATCATTACAACCACTATAGGTAGGTTCAACAATTTCGCAACTTTGGCTATTGCTATTCCACTCTTGTACGCCACCCTCCAAACAAGGATCTGTATTGCAAGTTGGAGGCGCTCCACAAGCACATGAGTTACTTACCAAATTATCATTCGACAAATTATACAGTTCTCTGCAATTGTAACCATTTCCATCCCGGCATTCCCAACTTCTATTAAACGGGTATAAAGTGTTCCCATCTGGTTTGAATATATAAATATATTCTTGTCCGTTTATTTCATATAGTATTACTCCAGAATTAGAACAGTCTTCCTCATTTAGTTCATTTAGTATCCAAGGATAGTCATTAAACAAACCAGCATCAAAACCAGTAACACAACTTCCATCGTCTGCCTCGGCAAAGGGATTATAGTTACATGCCTCATCATTGGTACAACCGCTTTTCTGGCAAGTATAGTTTTGTGCACCTTGCCTGATTACTGCCCCCGGCTGAACCCCAAAACCGTTAGTAAAATTAACTCCTATATTGGTGTTTAACATACAGTAACTCATAATTGTTCCGCCATTGGTTGGTGTTGGACCCGGAACGCAGAATCCTTCAGGCTCGTAACAATTATCCAAAGCTTCATTACGACTTGCCCCCCAAACACAAGCATGTGTATGGTGCGACCCGAGGTTATGACCAATTTCGTGTGCCACCAAATATACATCTCTGCTATAATCTGGAAATGGGCTTTGTTCATTTCTGGAATTTAAGGAGCTAAGGGAATGTTTACCACCAATGTAACCTCTTCCACCAACTCCAATAATTTTTGTGGTTACAAAATGGACAAGGTTGCCCGGGAAATTATCTTCAAGCCGACTTGCTTTTTGATCTAAAAGATTGGCAGCGTTAAATTCATTCATTTCCGGATCTGGTTCGGTAAATACTTCAATATCTGCTATTTGAATGGTAATATCCTCTTCAGCATAAATTTGCTGCACTTGATTAAAGGTAGACTCAATTTTAAATTCAACTTCATCTACACTTGAATTATAAGTAAGAAAGGTGTTATAGTCGCATTCAAAATATACACTAATGCATCTATCCACATAACTACGTTCTGTTGAGTTAATCATATTAAAATCCGGCATTTTGGCTCCTCCGCCAAAGGGGTCTTCTATTGCACTGCAACTCACCGATTCTCTTAAGTCTAATTTTTGATCATTGTATAAAATGTATGATTGTTTTGTTTCTATCGTTTTATTCAACAGATAATTTCCTTTGATGTCATTAATCATCACACTTATTTGATTGTTTGTGAATGTAAGGGCAGCCATAGAACCTGAAGCTCCATTCACCACACCTTTATAATGTAAACAGGCTGATGAGTAGTTGCCAACAGCAATGTCATCTGATTTCATAAGTGTCAACTCTATGTGCTTATTTTCCGTAACCGGAATAATCATTAATACATGGGTGGGTTGTTGCTTATAGATGTAATCTAATTCAGATGATATTAAATCTAATGAAACATAGTCGCTTAAATAATTATTGTAATCGTCGGCAATACCAGCTTGCAGTTGTGTAGTATTGAAAACATCCATTACGATAGCTTCCTTAGCATCCCAATGTTTATCAATGTTATCAAAAATTGAGGTAATGGTAGAATTGTTTTGTTTAATAAGACCCGGATGAATTCCGGCTCTGGTGTTTTCAATTAAATCTTGTGCATTTAAATGAACAAAGTGTACGGAAATTAATAAAAGGATAATGGTGATTTTTTTAATAAAAGTCATTTTTTAATAATTTTTATTGGATATAAGCTGCTTAGTAAAAAACAGGCTTAGTATAATATCCAAAAGGTTAA
>CALHDG010000244.1 GCA_938023075.1 uncultured Chitinophagales bacterium | reverse complement strand
ATTTAAACTTGAATTACCGGATTGCGAACCATAACTTCCACCACTGGTAACTATTGTACCACTGGCATCGGTAATATCCCAACTGGTTTGCCCTGGAAAGCCATCAAATAAAATATCTAAATTTACAGATGCGCAAGAAGTACTGCAATTATAATTAGCAGCACCTTCAAAAGCACAATCTACCGGATCGGTGCAAGGTACTTCAGTATTTACAGTAAGCCCGAAATTGGTAATATTACCAGTATCTATACCAGCATTATCTGATACACAAAGCGTCCATACACCACCGGCACTTTCTCCTGCAAAAGTTGATAATGGGTTGGCAGGTTGAAAGGTTCCTGAGATCGCGGGGGCATTACCACAGGTATTCTCATAGTCTGCCGATGTGTTAGTTGCCGCATCATCGAAAGTGACACTCAAATCGTTTCCTCCACAGTTTCCGCCACCAGGTCTGTTGCCCAATGTAATAACTGTTCCCGAAGGGCTGGTTAGGGTAATCATCAAATCACCTACGTAAGTATGCGTAATATCTAAATCTACGGTTATGCTTGTTATAGGATCGCCGGTATTAATAGTAACGGTAGTGCATGCCTGATTTCCTGTACCACCATCGTCTGGAATGGCAACAGCAGTAGTATTAGATTGTGTCTCTGAACCTGCTGTTACCGGACAGCAACATTCTACTGGATAGTTTAAAGTAACATCATAATCAACTGGTCCTGCACCGGAAGTTACTGGGAATGCCGGTCCACCGTTTTGTGTAATGGTAACATAAGACTCGCAACCAGGGGTTATCACGTAAGTGGGTTCATCACAAACCCCATCTGTAAATGTTACTAAATCGGCAGGGGCAAATTGAGTTGGATCAGGATAAATGGTCATGACTAAAGTACCTGCACCAAGTGGTGTTATACTGCCGTCGGTACATCCTGTATTCAAAAAGTAAGTTTCTGTAAGTGGGGCGCAAGTAGGTGGATTTGCCAAATTAATGGTTCCGGAAACACCCGTTCCACCTGCGTTAATATAGTTGCCTGTACTCCATGTAAATGTAGCAGAAATAGATTCATCTAAAGTAACACTGCTAAAATCAGTTGGTAAATCATAAGTTATTGATGAAGCACATAAATCTACCGAATTGGCGTAAGGAGTAGTTACTTGAGTAGGACAAATTACAACACATGTACCGCCACAAGCTGTGGTGATACTTCCAGTGGGGTCAGCATCAGCTAAAGTATTACTACCAAATAACTGAATAGCCCAGTAATTCAATACCTGTGCCTGATCTTCTGAAAACATAGAATATCCTGCATCATCTGTATAATCCATAAAATTAGCAGTAGGAACAAAACCGCCACAACTACTGTTTGAGCATCCTGTTGGGTTACCAGAAGTTGGTGTGCTGTGTGCAGGTGTATCCAATACATCAAATGGCCCTGGTGGGTTTGGTTCTTGTGTTCCGCAGCCGCCCTGAAAAGTATGGTAAAGCCCCAGATAGTGCCCAACCTCATGAGTTAAAGTAATACCTAAGTCATAAGAGCCGTCTGTATCTAAACCACAAGCAGCAGAGGGACCACCCACTCCACCAAAAACTGCCTGACAAACTGTAACGCCATCACCATTAGCTGCTCCTGGTATACCATCGGCAACTCCGGCGCATTGATTGTTGGTAATAAATATGTTGAGGATACCAGCCCAGGCAGCACCAGCACCACTACCTCCTCCATTAATGCCTCCATTAAATTGACCCAGTGTTATAGGTAAATCACAAACATCTAAGCCTGTAGCAGCAGGAGGTATCGGCATATAAAATTCAATACAAGTACCGGTAGAAGCGGCATCATTTCCATTTTCATCTAAATAGGCTTGAGGGCAAATTGCCTGTTGTGGCGTTCCTGTATTATCAGCAAAACCCAGGTTTAGTGCATCTAACTGTTCAATAACTTCTGGTAGAACACAGTCTACATTACCGCAAGCGAAGCCTTCATCAAAGTGAAAAGCTACGGGAACCCGGATGGTATTAGAAGCATCGCAAGGTATACGAGCTATTTGTTCTTGATTGGGAATACTAGGTATAGCCATTGCTTTCTGATGGAATGCTGCATATTTTGCATCCGTCTCTAAACGATGTGCCAAGCCTTCCATAGTAACACATTTGCTATTTTGGATATTAGGTTGGAAAACCGGTTTTGTTTGTGCTGTAGTAATAATTGTAGCAGCACTTACTAATATAATAATAGATAAAAAGAGTTTTATGTAGCTCATATTCATAATTTTTTTTGAAAATAATTAACAAGAGTGAATATAGTACAAAAAAATTCAAGTTTCTTTTTTAATTAATTATCTGCCAATCTCAAAAATATACATTTAAAAAAAACGAGTACCGCCATAAATTTTATAGATGAATAAATTTTTGTATATTAATTTGACAATCAAATTATTACAATGTGATTTTATTTGTATACTTTCTTTATTGTATTTAAATATTAAAAATATATATTTGGCGGTGTAAGAATAAACTAATTTTGGATCGTTTCAATCATCTTAAAATAAAAAAACCTGCTTAGAAATTAAACTAAGCAGGTTTCAATAAATTGATTCTCTTTAAAATTTATTGCTTTAAAAATTTCTTTGTGTGTACAACACCTTGATTGTTTACCAATTGTACCATATAGACTCCTGTTTCAAAAGAAGAAACATCTATACTTAAATTAGTTAAAACCTTGTTATCAGAAAGATTGATTTCTTTTAATATTTTACCACTTAAATCAAGTAGCTTTAATGCTCCTTCTGTTTCATTTACAAAATTAATTACAATAGAGTTAGAAGCGATTGTTGGATTGATTTCAAAAATGTAGTCGGCATTCTTTAATCGAGGAGCAGCACCATTAACCAAACAAAAATTATTTGATTGTGAGGCACCAAAACCGCCACCACCACT
>CALHDG010000243.1 GCA_938023075.1 uncultured Chitinophagales bacterium | reverse complement strand
TCTTCAATTAGGTTTTTAAATTCATAAAGGGGGTTTTTGAGTTTTTTGCTCACCAATTCATCGGCTATGCCATTTAACCGTTCGTATTGGTATTCCAACTCTGGAAATACGTACAAAAAACATTGGGCTTTGGTAAATTTTCGTTCTTCATAGTCTGGGTGGTTATTTGCTACAAATTGGTAGAGGCGGATAAGCACTTCTTTTTTGTTGTTGGCGGGGTTGCGTACAAATTTTCCAAATCGTCTGAATTCTTTTGGCGGTAGTGCCATTAATTGGGCAATCACTTTGTTCTTTTTCACTTTTCCTGGAGTTTTGTGGTTAATTAAATTTTGTGAATTTTGGTTGTTTTTAATGGTGTAAACTACAAATTTTCATGAAACATAGTTTATTTATATGTTAATAAGTTAACTTAATTGTCTGTCATCGCAGAAGAACTTATACCAGAACCAAATCAGTATCTGAGAAACGTAGATTTTATTATTTTCCACAATACCGAACCGAGTTTAGCACAAGTTTCGCTATCACGATGTTCAGTTTGCTCTTTTCCATTAAAATGGTAGTAGCACTTAAAATATTAAAAAGCATTTGCTATTATTTTTAACAAGAATTTAGCAGGTACGTTAGGCAGCTTTTCCAATCATTACATCAACCGTATATAATACTATTTTGTATTAGCATATTTAGGATAAGTAGTGGTTATGTAATAAGTTATAAAGATAGTTGATTTATCCCTTAATTGCCACCTTTGTTTAGAGAATTTACCCTAACATGATCTTTATTTTTGGGCAACAAAAAAGCGGCTCACTTTTCAGTAAGCCGCCTGTTATCTATCCAGTTATCAACTGTATGGTTTTAATGGGCGATGGTTAGTTTTTGGGTGTGGATTTCTTGTCCGTCCGCTATAATTTTAACTAGGTAAATTCCATTACTAATTGTACTTACATCTAAAATTGTTTTTCGTGTTTCTACCCTAATTTTTTGCATTAACAATTCGCTTCCAGCTATTGAATACAGTTTAATTGCTGCTTCATCGAACTCTTGATTATTTAAGGTAACATTTAAAATTGAATTGGCAGGATTAGGATAAACCTCTATTTGATCTAAATTAGCTCCTAATTTTCCACCTCCAATAATTATTGGTGTAAGTGGATTATTGTTTAATGTAGGACAAAACAGGCAAGGGAATGGATCGTTGGGACTTGGAAAAGAGGGACCGCATGGGTATGGTAAACCAATAGTACCTGGACGCGAAGGCCTGACTTGCCCTTCAAAAGTAAAGGTTTGAGAACAACCTAAAATATCCGTTATTGTAACCTCATGGTCATCACCAATACAAACATTGGGTTTAGTATTGCCTGTTGTATTGTCATCCCAAGTGTAAGTATATTCACCTCCTGGATTTACATTTACTATAAGATTGGCATAACCATCTTTGTCAGTTCTGGTAGGTGAGAATGTAACTTCAACATCACCTAAATCGCAATCAAGATCACCAAACCTATAAACACCGTAATTAAAATCATCAAGATAAATGTCAAACTGAAAGCCATTAGTAGTTGCAATAATATCACTACCCTCAATGTAATCACCTTCAGCACCATTTATGGAATGTTTTACACAATAAATTCTGTTTGGCACACTACCATAATTTTCAACAGTAAATGTAACAAGATTTTCGGCTGTGCTATTTGTAGTATTAAATCTTGACGCTATTACATAACCATTATTTCCTAAGTTACGGGTTCCAAAATCAATGTCGAAACCCGCATTATGCGATGCAGTCCAGTTTGTCCAGTGCGGTTTTCTTATTAATGGTAAAAGACCAATTACATCATCTACAACATCATTGAATCCACCCCACCAATCTGTCTGTGTTACATCATTAGTCAGTAGGAGATTTCCATTGCCATCTGTAAAGTCGTCTATAATATTTCCAGCATCATCAAAAAGATGCTCGTGGTCTACATTATTTATATCTGGACAGCCACTAATCTGATTTCCATTAGCATCATAACAATTGGGAATATAACTACTACTGCCTGGGGCTGTGTCTCTCCAGTAATTCATACCTTTAGCTCCGTGAGCAATAGCCGCAAATAATCTGGCACCCATAGAATTGTCTGTAATACTATTTATTTGAGCAATAGAAACCGGAATATTTTGCCCATCCAAGTTGCTCAATAAATCATAATTAAATGTAGGGAAATTATTTGTAGAAGGTCTACCTATATATGTTCCAGTCATGTCACATACATTTATACTGTCACCCAAGTTGGCTAATTCATTAGGATCAATAATGCCACAAATTGGTATACTATAATTGTTGCAAATTTGCCCATACCCATCATATTCAGTCTGGTACTGCCGTGCAATACCATAAGTTCCATTAAGCAGATAAATTGGATGTAACTGTGCGTTATTATTTGGCAAACCAATTTCAAAATCCTTAACTTTTTCTACTACCCGAGCAATTGAATGCCACCAAGAGAAAGAATCATTCTCATTATCAATGTAATAATATAGCATATTATTTAATAAATTTTCATTGTAAATCTTACCGAGGCCTCTATCAGTTCCAAGTAAACGATCCCAATAATCAACATCATCCGCCGTTCCTAATACGCCATCTGATCCAGAAAGCATCCAATTATCTGTTATATTTGCATCATCATTCCAAAGATTTAAACCAAAGGTATACCAAGGAAGGCCTGCATTTACAGCCTTTTCTACTTGTGAAAATGCAGATAATCTACACATAGTATTAAAACCGTTGTTACTATAAGTACTCCAATCAGATCTAAAGTTGCCTCCCATCATTCCAAAAGGAAAAACCTGTTGAAATTGTCCACTTTCCTTTACTAAAATATTGCCTAATTCATCAACCTTTACTTCTGGACTAACAAATGACCTTTTACATTCCGGTGGATTTTCGTAACCTTTTCCTGTGGCAAAATAGACCTCATCAATATAGACCGTTCTGCACTGTCCGCTAATATTAT
This sequence comes from uncultured Chitinophagales bacterium, assembly GCA_938023075.1. GTDB lineage: Bacteria > Bacteroidota > Bacteroidia > Chitinophagales > JAHDHT01 > CALHDG01. The sequence goes on along the minus strand of CALHDG010000243.1, from coordinate 5,592 downwards.
GGTCCATGTAAAGTTCTAAAGTCACACTGGTGGTGCTGTTATCAAGTTTTATAAACGAAACACATTCTTGCCACTCCTCATTTTTAGATACAACAAAACGTCGTGCCATTAAAGCCTTGTTCTCTTGGTCAAGCAGTCTCATTGTAAAAATTGGGCTAGGCCAGGTGTCAATAGTTTTAGCCATAAAACTAATAGTAAAGGTTTCTGACTCTGATGTTGTAATATTAGTTAAATCTATATTAGTCGTAGCTTTGTCAAAGCAGTTAGGTGTTCGCTTGTCGAAAACAAGGCAACCTGTACCATCAATATTACAATTGATGCTGTTATTATATATTGGTAAGTTGGGTAAATCACAATTGGTTTGTGATCCAGCCTGATAACCATTCCAAGATACGTCCATACAATCGTCTGTAAGGTCCCAATTAGACTGATCTGCAAAATTGCTATTTAAAACTAAGTTTGGCGAAGGAGACCTTTCAATATGTGGTGGACAATCAGTTTGGGCACTTAAAAATTCGAAAAACAACATACCTATAAATGTAAGTGCCATGTTAAATTTAAAATATTTCATAATTACAATAAATTAATTAAGATGCAATCATTCACGCAGTCATGCTTTGCGTCTCCAACATTATTTAAAGTGCGGTTGAAAAATTAACGCACTTTGTTTGAACTACAATTAAAACCGGTTTTTAATCTGGTTTGTGTTTTTGAAAGTTGAGCAGTTAGTAGTATATTTATAAATAACAGGCGACTCAACTTTTAACAAGCCGCCTGTTTATTCAATCTATAATTGTTGGTATTAATGGGCAATGGTCAGTTTGTCAACAAACAGTTGTTCTCCTAAATTGGTAGATACTTTTACTAAATACACACCATTACTAAGTGCACTTGCATCAACTGATGCCAGGCTTTGATAAGGTGTAAGCTGCTTTTCTTTAACCAATTTTCCAGCTAAGTCATACATGCGTATGGTAACTTCTTCAATTTCTAAATCTGTAAAGTGAATGGCAAATATGCCCTTTGTTGGGTTAGGTTGTAAGGTTATTGCATCGTCAGTCAAATTGTTTAATTTTGGGTTTTTAATATCACCAAAAAAACCACCAGTATTAAATGGCCAGCTAAATGTTGGACAAGTTTGACTTCTATCACCTCGGTAATAAAATCTGCGTGTGCAATCCGTACCTACATTAACATCAGTTACGTCAACATAATTTGAATCGTAAATACATTGACTTGGGTTGCTTTGTCCTGTATGTCCATCTTTCCATAAAAATGTATAATTGCCTGGAGGAGTAATATTTACAGTAAATGTGGTATATCCATCAAGTCCTACTATATTTGATGCGGTGATTTCACCGTCACCTTCACAAATAAAGTCACAATCTTCCGTAACTGTCACATCTAAGCTAGTACCACAATTATTATCAATCAAATTAGTTTCAAATGCACTAAGACCTTCAAAGTAGTAATACCCATTGTAGTCATTACGGTATATATTTGTATAATCTCTAACCCAATCCAAAAGAGGAACATTTTCCCATTTAATATTCTTAGGATTACCAACGTCATAAACTATAGTTGCTCCGTCCTCATCACCACATTCAATATGAAGATCTGAAAGATGTTCTACCACTCTTGCACAAGTTTTACATTTGCTGTTGAGGATATAAGCACTACCCGACGGGCGTGTATGAGGATTTGGTGTATCTAGCAATCTAGCAAATTCTGAGCCCACAATAATTTCTTTATGAGAGTCGCCATTAATATCAAGTAGTCCATCTACACTAAATCCTAACCATGCATCGGAAGTTTCGCCATCTACTCTAAATCCATTTGGTAAAGTTGCACTATTTAAATTACTTAGATTAAGTACATTGATATCACCAAAACCTCCATTTTGGCCATATATTATATAAACTGAACCGCTGGCACCTCCATTATTACCTGCAAAGACTGCCCCTACAACTATGTCATCAGCAGTGTCTCCATTAAAATCGCCTATTGAGCTTGCAGAAAAACCAAAAAAATCATTATAGTTTTCACCAAATATTTGAACACCTATATCAACCATTGGATCATTTTCATCAATATCTACAACATTAATTACCGGATCAAAGATTTCATTTGAGCCATAGATAATATAACACGCACCTGTTCCTCCTTCTTTATGACCACCAATCAACAAATCATTGATCCCATCATTATTAAAATCACCGGCATCGCCAGTAGATTGACCTAAACCTCCAGTAAATGTAGAACCAATTATTGAAAATCCATTTGTTCCATCTAGTGCACTTACGTTTAACATTTCAACCTCGTTTACTGTATTTGCATCATACATTGACACAAACCATGGAGTTATACCAGTAGGACCATTTGGAAGCATATTATACTGTACTTCCACCGTTTCAGTACCGTTAATTCCATTATTTGACCCAAATATTACATAACCACCACCTAAGCCATTATTTGCATATGAAGCACCAATGAGTAAATCTGTAATTCCATCCCCATTTATATCATTCAATGGTGCAGCGGTAATACCAAAATTATCACCACCTCCATTAACAGCACCATTTTCACTACCGTCTCCAACTATAACTAATGCATCGTCAGGTCCTAATTCATGTGCAACATAGCACGATTGAAAATCCTCTCTACCATATATGAGGAAAAGCGCACCATTTGATGCTCCGCTTATCCATGAATCATCTGATGTAACAAAAAAATCATCTATTCCGTCATTATTGAAGTCACCTGCCGGACCAGCATCAGTTCCAATATTCTCGTACCAATGTGTTCCGGTAATAGAAAAACCATTATTATTGCTTTCTTCACAATTACTTTCTTCAAGTGAGTTTAAATCAAATACACCATTCATTGTATCATCCGTCATACTTTGCTTACCAAAAATTACATAGGAAGTACCACTGGCAAAGAGTTCCTCCTTTGTTGGAAGATCACCAAGAGGGTAAATTGAGAGATCGTACATAATATCAGGGTTGTTTGGATAGTATTCAGGCATATTTGGGTCTGGATAAGGAGAACTTACCACTAAATCGTCATATCCATCTCCATTAATGTCCCCTATACCATTAGCACCGCCATAACCAAGTCGGTCACGTAAAGCAACACCTGGTATTATAAATCCGTTAGCTCCATCTAAGTCACTCATAATTAAATTGTTATATTCTAGTCCATTGCAACCAAAAATCACATATATTTCTCCAAATTGATCTGTAGAATTAGCAGGTGATGCATAAGTTGCAGATAAACTAATATCATCAATTCCATCACCGTTAAAATCACCGATGTTACTAACATCGTAACCTAATCCACCTCCAGGATATAATCCTGTAATAACATCAACATCTGTGAAATTTGCAATGCTTTGGCCATGGTCAGCGGCATAATCACAAGTAGATTGAGCCGATAAAATAGTGGTTTGAAGCACTATTGCAATTGCTATGGTTGTTTTAATAAAGTGTCTATTCATTGTGTTTAAATTTTTTGCTTTAATGATTGCGATGAGGGGTGTTTTTATTTTTAATTTAAATTTTGTCATGGTTAAATAATTAATGTCATCTCCTCTTTTAAAGGGTTTGGAGAATGCCCCTGGCGAAACGTTTCCTGTTATGCTTATTCAACAATATTTAAAGTGCAGTTGAAAAATTAGCGCACTTTGTTTGAACTGATAAAACCGGTTGTTATATGAAGTTCATTATTAAAAAAAATCAAATTGCGATCAGTGGTTAATGACCATCGCGTATTGATTTTTTAAATACAATTGCAAGGATAGAGTAGAAATGAAAATGAACAAAGGACAAAATTTGGTGTTTTTCTTCTGAAAAAAGATCATATTACTGTTTTGAATAACGCGTTAAAATTTGTTTATCATTTTCCCATACACAATACATGTCTATTTTTTTTCTGCCCTTTTTGAGCAAAAACAAGATAAAAAAAGGCGATCCACAAATGTGAACCGCCTTTAATCTCTAAAAATTGTATGTAATATTAATGGGCAATCGTTAGTTTTTGGGTGTGCACTTCTTTTCCATCGGTATTAACTTTCACCAAATATATTCCATTTGTTAAAGCGCCAACTTGTAAGCGAGCGGTACTTTGATTAGCTATCAGTATATCGGATTGTACCAACTTACCAGCTAAATTGTAAATTTCAATTGTACCGTTTTCAAAGCTTGCGCCTTCCAAATCAACACTAACTTGTTGATTGGCTGGGTTGGGATATACTTTAATTTTGTTAACCAAATCACTACCTAATTTACAGCTTGGGAGATTATATACTTTGGCAGAACTCCAACCAGACCATTTGCCACCGCAACTTATTCTAACTCTGTATTGCACTTTGGTTGAGTTTGGAATATTGTATATATTTTTAATTCCATTTTTGGTGGTTGAAGTGTTTTTCCATGCCGTCCAACTACCACCCGTTAAGGTTCTGTAATTAAAGCGATAGACATCCGCATCAATAGCTACTTCTCGTAAACGTAAACGATTTCCAGCACAGTAGTAATCTGCCCTTAAGCCCGCATTTGCTGGCTTTGCTACACCCAAATTCACATCATCTAATTGGGTTGGGCAGGCAAAAGGTGCATAAGTCCATTTTACGCGAATGTCGTAATCCCCTGCAGCTAAGTTTTCAAAACGATAGGCTTCGTTGGCTGCTTCAACGGTTACATAGGTTTGACCACCATCAATACTAAGGTCAATTTTTGGCATTGCTTTTTTAACCCATGTTAATTCTATCGAGCCGTTGCTTTCACCGCAAGTTGGGTGCTCCCATGTACGGGTTACTTCGTGCGACAAGTCGATAATGTTAATGTCATCTAAGGTTAAGGGACAACCGGTTGCTCCCGACTTCACTTTAATGTCGTAATCTCCTACTGCTAAACCTTCTGCTTCAAATGGACTTGAACCAGCCGAAGTAAACGTTAATCCTCCATCTATACTTATCAACAGATTGTTATAAGCGGCTGTATTTGGATAGGCTATGGACAGCGCACCGTCGTTTATAGTACAAACGTGCGTAGCTGTTCGGGTGAAGTCAGCAGCAGCGATATTGGTCTCACCCACATTGTCTGTAAAAATACCGCTTGCTTTGTCTGTTGAGTTTTGAATACCGATATAAGTTGGAGGCCAGTTTTCTTCCGTTCCAACAAAATGGTGCCAGTTGAAATTATAAGGCAAACCGGTGTTAAGTACATCAAATGCAATACTGCCAATGTAGGTTTCATTTGCGGTAGTTAATGGCAAGCCTGCTCCGCCCGACATTTCAATATTAAAACTAACTAAGTTGCCCAAGCTACCCGTTAAAGTAGGTATTTCAAAAAAACTAATGTTTCCATTGTCTGAAAAAACCGGATTGCTATAGCCTAAACCACCTGTGCTAGTTACTATACTTGGGTTGCCTATTGCTGCTGCGTTATAATCGAAGCGGTAGTTTTGTTCATTAATAGTTACGGTTTCACCAACATTTAGGGCTTTCACATAAATATCTACTATAAAAACATTTTCTGTTAGTTGGTCGCAATTGCTTTTTGCAATAACTTCTACTTCATTAGCTTGTGC
>CALHDG010000242.1 GCA_938023075.1 uncultured Chitinophagales bacterium | reverse complement strand
AACAGCCACCGGCTTATTATCGGGTGCTTACGAAGTGCAATTAGAAGATGCCAACGGCTGTACCTTAGAGTTAACCTTTGAGATCAGCGAACCGGCACCTTTAGTATTTATCGATTGTAATGCCGAAGATGTAACAACCACGAATGGCAATGATGGCACAGCTACCGTAGTAGTAGAAGGCGGTACTTCGCCCTACAGTTACGTATGGTCCGACGGTCAAACGAGCAATCCGGCAATTAACTTAGCGGAGGGCAGTTACGATGTAACGATCACCGATGGCAACGGCTGCGAAACGAGCGGTATCTGCGATGTGCAAAGTCCCTCTTGCAGTGGTTTTGATGCAACGGCAAATGTAGTACCGGTCAGTTGCAACGGCGCAGCAGATGGATCAATAGAGATCTCGGTAGTGGGCGCAAGTGGAACGGTAGAGTTTAGCTGGAGTGATAATGTTACAGAAGGAGCATTTGCTACTGATTTAGAAGCTGGAGTCTATGAAATTAAAGTTAAGGATGCAGCCGAATGTCAAGAGAATTTATCAGCTGAAATATTGCAACCATCTGAATTAACCGGAGTAATTGCCAAGAGTGATGTAACATGTTTTGAAGCAGGAAATGGCAGTTTAGATTTACAACTATCTGGTGGAACAGAACCTTATTCTTTTACATGGAGTAACGGAATAGATGAGGAAGATCAAACAGGCTTGGGTCCAGCAAGCTATTCGGTAACCGTTGTGGATGCTAACGATTGTGTACTTATTGTAGATGACGAAATAACTGAACCAACTTTGTTAGAATTTACTGATAATAGCGGAGTAACGGTAGAGCTTTCTTGTTTGGAAGATGCCATTGGAGAAATTGATATTTCTGCTATAGGAGGTTCACCACCTTATAGTTACAGTTGGTCAAATGGAGAAACCAGTAATGCCCTTGAAAGCCTGGAGTCGGGTGATTATACAGTAACCGTGTCCGATAATAATGGCTGCGAAATTGAATCGACCTACATTATTGAAGATGCAGTGTCCTGTGCATCTGATTTGGCATTAATTGTTGAATCTACTACAGGCAATGAAGTACAAGTTGGTGACGAGGTTGTTTTAACTATTACCGTAAGTAATCAGGGTATTGATGATTTAACCGATATTGAATTGATTACTTATATTCCAGATGGCTTGACTTTAAATGATCCATTGTGGACAGAAGAAGGACCGAATGCTGCAACAATAGTTATTCCAGCTACTTTAGAAACTGGTCAAACGACTATGTTAGATATAACCTTAGTTGTTGAAGAAGATGCGACTCCAGGCGATTTATTGGCTTTTGTAGAAATATTAGGAGCTATAAATTCTCTCGGGGAACCATATGAAGATGTAGACTCCTCACCCGATACGATTTCAAGTAATGATACTGGAGCAGAACCTAACTCACCTACGGATAATACTTTAGATGGTAATGGAATAGATGATGAAGACGATCATGATGTAGTAGCTTTAACAATTAGAAGTTTTGATTTAGCCTTACAAACAACTCTTGCCGAAGGCTCACCTACCGCAGTTGCGCCAGGCGATGAACTAACTTTACAGGTAGTAGTAACTAACCAAGGTACAATTGATGCATATGATGTTACAATCAATCAAATTATTCCCGATGAATTAATTTTGAATGATCCAAATTGGACACAAGAGGGTAATGTTATTTCTACAACGTTTTCCGATCCGGTTTTCTCCGGTTCTATAGCCACCGTTCAAATACAATTTATTGTTGATGAAGATACGGAATCTGGTCCTTTAGAAGTCATTTCGGAAATAGTGAGTGCAAATACAGAAGATGGAACACCGGCACGGGATATTGATTCAACCTTTGACGATGATTTTACCAATGATTCAGGTGGTGCTGTTGGAACCCCTTCTGACAATGTTATTATCGGAGATGGTACCGGGGCACCTGGCGAAGGAAATGCAACAACAGATGAAGATGACCACGATCCGGTCTTGTTTGTAATTGATGATATTAATATAGATTTAGAACTCTCTATTGAAGTTGACCCACCAATTGTTTCCATAGGAGATATTGCCACCTGGACGATTACTGTAATTAATCAAGGACCCGACATTGCAACAGGTGTTACGGTTTTAAACGAACAGCAATTAGGTATCAATTTCACATCAGATAATGGAGATGGTACCTATGACCCTACCAATGGACTTTGGAATATTGGTGCCTTATTGGAAGGAGAAACAATTTCTTTAGTAGTAGAAACCATTATTACCGATACGATGGCAATTAGTACAACTGCCCAAGTGCAATCAGCTAATGAGTTGGATGTAGATTCTACACCAGGAAACAACAATGCTGATGAAGATGATCAGGATACCGCTACACCAACAATTTCTTTAATTGATCTCGAAGTTTCTGTAGAAGTAGATCCTGATGAAGTCTTTAATAGCGATGTAGTTGTGTGGACAATAACGGTAACTAACAATGGACCGCAAGAGGCAACTGGAGTTACTTTATTAAATGTGTTCGGCAACGGTTTAGGAAATATTACCGACAATGCTAATGGAGCTTTTGATTCGACTACCGGAATTTGGAATATCGGAAACCTTCCTATGGGAGAAACTGTTGAACTTCTTTTAGAAACCACAGTAACTGAAACAGCCGATAACAGTTTAACTACTCAGGTTCAAACAGCAGATCAATCAGATGTAGATTCTACACCAGGCAATAACAATCCTAATGAAGATGACCAAGATACCAATGCACCAACAATTTTAACTCCAGTCAACATTTCTATTGATGATCCTTGTAATTGCGAAAATGGGTTAGATTTAGATGGTGATGGAATAAACGAATACGCGAATGAAAGAATAGTCATTACTTCAGAACCAAATCAAGTTTGGAATTTAGTTGAGTCTACTGGTCTTGTTACAGGTTCTGGAAGTAATTT
>CALHDG010000241.1 GCA_938023075.1 uncultured Chitinophagales bacterium | reverse complement strand
GGGTATTGCGCTTGTATTCTTTCGGTTCGGTGGTAACTGATAATTTTGATCCCTTAAAAAGTGATTTAGATTTTAAAGTGGAATTAACAGAAATGCCTCCTCTGCTAAGAGGTGAAAACTTAATGAAATTATGGGATGCCTTAGAAGCCTTGTTTAATAGAAAAGTTGATTTGATTACCGACCAGCCCATCAGTAATATTTATTTGAAACATAGTATAGAACAATCGAAAGTGTTGATTTATGAGCGAGCGGGCGAGGAAATACTTAGCTGATGTATTGCTGGCAATGATAATATTGATGATGCAATTGTTTGGCTCATTTTAAAAAGACACTTACCAATTTTAAAAGATGAAGTTGAAAACGTGCTTGAGAATAATTGAAATTATGAGTAATTCTACAAATACTTAACTTTATCATTTAAGGATATTCGTTTTTTCGGAAATGATAATTGAAAACAATGATGAATTAGTATATGACAGAAAAATCAATTTAAATAATTTGCTAAGAATTATATATAATCAAGTTATTAGTTAACATGTAATAAAAAGGGTATAGCATATATGAAATTTAAAAAATTAATGTTCTTTTTTGTGCTTGTAGTTGTAACTACAGCATGTCATCAGGTAAAAGATACAACCGAAACTACATCAACTGAACCGCCAGCAAAAATTTTGGTGTCGGCAGCCATTATTGAAAAATTTGAAGGCGCTGAACGAACAGCAAAGCAACAACCAGAAAAAGTATTAAAACTGATTGGTGATGTGCATGGACAAACCATTATGGATCTTGGAGCAGGCACCGGATATTTTACGTTTCGTTTGGTAGATGTAGGGGCAAAAGTTATTGCCGCTGATATACATGATGACTATCTTGAATATATTCAATTAAAAGCAGACAGCTTAAATGTTCGCAAATTTGTTGAAACCAGAAAAGTACCAAAGGATTCGCCGGAGTTACAACCCAATGAAATTGATAAATTATTAATCGTTAATACCTATCATCATCTTTATGATAGAAGTACTTACTTTAAAAAAGTGAAAGCCGGTTTAAAACCGGATGGAGAAGTAATTGTAGTTGATTACTCGGATAAGCTACAGGAAGTTAAGCCGGCTCGATTTCCGTTTCTAAATGCACCGCTCGTTATAGAAGAATTAAAGGAAGCTGGTTTTACAGATTTTGAGGTGGAAGAGGCGTTGCTGGAAGATCAGTATATTGTACGAGCAAAATAGTTATTTTAAATATACAAGTCATATCTCTAACAAATGAACTTCTCATTCAAAGCCATGTGGCAAAACAAATGCCCCCGCTGCCGGAAAGGCGATATTTTTATAAAACCTTTAGATATTTTAAACCCATTAGATATGCCAAAAGAATGTGCAGTCTGCAGTCAACCAACCGAACCAGAACCCGGTTTTTATTATGGTGCCATGTTTTTGAGTTACGGCATTACCAGTTTAATTTTGTTGCCCACCACTTTATTCCTGTTGTTTTATGTTAAACTCAGTTTAACCTTAACCTTTATGATTATGGGTATGATGATGGTGATGATGTTTTTGAAATTATTACGTGGTTCACGATCTTTGTATTTTCATTTAGTAGTGCGTTACGATGAAAATTTTGAACAACATAAAAATAAATAGATGATAGAATTTTTAAGTCAACCATGGGCATGGTACGTATCTGGTCCGTTAATCGCCTTAGTGATGTTTCTCTTACTTTGGGCAGGCGGAGAGTTTGGCGTGAGTGCTACCTTACGCAGTATGTGTGCCATAGGTGGTGCAGGCAGAAAGGTAAAATTTTTCGATTTTAACTGGAAAAATCAAGTATGGAATTTAGTGTTTGTAGCCGGTGCGGTAATTGGTGGTTTTATTGCCGATCAGTTTTTAAGCAATCCAACAGCTTTAGCACTTTCACAAAAAACTATTGCTGATCTATCTACTTTAGGCGTAAACTTTGAGGGAGGCTTAGCACCAATGGAAATCTTTAACTGGAGCAACTTGTTTACTGTTAAAGGCTTTTTGATAATGATAGTGGGTGGCTTTTGCATAGGCTTCGGTACGCGTTGGGCGGGTGGTTGTACTTCTGGTCATGCCATTAGTGGTTTATCTAATTTGCAAATTGCTTCATTAATTGCAGTAATCGGGTTTTTTATCGGTGGTTTATTTATGACGCATGTTCTATTTCCATTCATCTTTTAAAATTTAACCAACATGAAATATATTAAATATTTAATAATCGGCATTTTGTTTGGTATCGTTATGACCAAATCGGAAGCCATTTCGTGGTATCGCATTCAAGAAATGTTTCGCTTTCAGGCTTTTCATATGTACGGAATTATTGGTTCGGCACTAGCTGTTGGCGTATTGATGATACAATTGATTAAACGAAGAAAATTAAAAAACATAGAAGGAGAACCCATTCAATTCAATAACAAACAATTTAGTATTTGGCGATACTTGTTGGGTGGCTCAATTTTCGGATTAGGCTGGGCTTTAACCGGAGCATGTCCCGGACCTATGTATACTTTATTGGGTAATGGGTTCACCGTTTTTATTGTAGTAATTGCTAGTGCCTTGTTGGGTACGTTGGTTTATGGTTTAATCAGAGATCAATTACCACATTAAAAAAATCGACAAGTTTATCTAAACCATACAATAGTTGACACTTTTTTGATATTTCTTGAAGCGAACCTATTATGCTTTATAGTAACACCCGTCCCGCTTTCCGCTCAAATGCCATTTGCCAACGCTGCGAAAGCCACTCAAAATGGCATAACCACTGCAATCGGGGCTAGTTTAAAAACTTCAGTTCTTCGTAGCAAGAAAAAAACAGAGACAATCCAAAACAAAAAAGTATCAACCATTTTGATAATCTTGTAAAAAAAATTTTTAATTAACTACTACATAAAATAAAAATGGCGGAAAAGATATCAAATCTCTACCGCCATTTTTTAAAACTATAGTATAACTGCAAACAGTTATATAAGTTCTCATATATATTATTTAAAATCGATCAAGGTTCATCACTTTTGTCCATGCTGCAATAAAATCATTCACAAACTTTTCTCTGGCATCATTGCTTGCATAAACTTCTGCTATGGCTCTTAATTCAGAGTTCGATCCAAAAACCAAATCAGCGCGGGAAGCTGTCCATACTACTTCATCTGTTCCACCTCTCTTAGTTCCATTAAACATATTATTATCTTCTCCAACCGGACTCCACTCATAATTCATAGATAAAAGCGTTCTAAAGAAGTTGTTGTTTAATCTACCTGGAGTTTTGGTAAGAATACCCGTATCAGAACCATCAAAATTAGCACCTAAGGCTCTCATACCACCTACTAAAACAGTCATTTCAGGAGCACTAAGCTCTAATAAATCGGCTTTATCTATTAATAACTGCTCGGCTGTAAAAGTAAAGTTACCGCCTTGATAATTTCTAAATCCATCTGCTATAGGCTCAAGAAATGCTAATCCTGCTGCATCGGTTTGCTCTTGTGTAGCATCTCCTCTTCCCGGAGTAAAAGGAACTTCCACAGAAAAACCGGCTTTGTCTGCCGCACTTTCAACAGCCGCATTACCGCCCAATACTATCAAATCTGCCATAGATACTTGCTTGCCTTGGCTACTCATATCGGCTTGAATACCTTCATACACAGAAAGCACTTTTTGAAGTTGTGTTGGATTGTTTACTTCCCAATTAACCATAGGCTCTAATCTAATTCTGGCACCATTCGCTCCACCTCTTCTATCAGAACCGCGGAAGGTAGAGGCAGAAGCCCAAGCTGTTGAAACTAATTCTGAAGTTGTTAAACCAGCATCAAGTATGCTCTTTTTAAGAGAAGCAACATCTTCGTCACTAATCAATTCATGCTCTACTGCAGGAATCGGATCTTGCCATATAAAGTCTTCTTCTGGTATCTCAGGTCCTAAATACGTTGATTTTGGACCCATATCTCTATGAGTTAGTTTGAACCAAGCTCTTGCGAAAGCATCGTCCAACTGATCAGGATTTTCATAAAATCTTTGAGAGATCTCTTTATAAATAGGATCGGTTATAAGGGCTACATCACTTACTAGCATAGTAGGCCGGTGCGTTACATTAGCATCAAAAGCATCTGGAAACAACACTTCAGGATTAACCGCTACATATTGAGTAGCTCCTGCCGGACTGGTAGTCAATTCCCATGTATTTTCAAACAAACTTTTAAAATAACCATCACTCCATTTTGTTGGCGTAGCAGTCCATATCACTTCAAAACCAGAAGTAATGGCATCTGTACCAACTCCTGACTCAAATGTGCTTCTCCAACCGAAACCTTGTTCTTCAATAGTAGCACCTTCCGGAGCAGCACCTACATTACTACCTGGTCCGGCTCCGTGTGTTTTACCAAGTGTATGTCCACCTGCAATTAAGGCTACCGTTTCTTCGTCATTCATACCCATTCTACCAAAAGTTTCGCGAATGTCTAGTGCAGATTCAGCTGCGCTACCGTTGCCATTAGGTCCTGCCGGATTTACATAAATTAATCCCATTTGTACGGCTGCCAAAGGTTGTTCTAATTCTCTGTCGCCCGAATATCTTTCATCGTCTGCTAAAAACTCTGTTTCTGCTCCCCAATAAACATCGGTTTGTGGTTCCCAAGTATCTTCTCTGCCACCAGCAAAACCAATCGTTTCGAAACCCGAATTTTCTAATGCAACATTACCGGCAAGAATCATTAAATCTGCCCATGAAATTTTTTGACCATATCGTTGCTTAACTGGCCATAACAACCTTCTGGCTTTATCTAAATTACCATTGTCGGGCCAGCTATTTTGTGGTGCAAAACGATGTTTACCTTCTCTTGTTCCTCCTCTTCCATCTGCTGTACGGTAAGTTCCGGCACTATGCCAAGCCAAGCGAATAAAAAGACCAGCATAACTTCCGTAATCTGCAGGCCACCAATCTTGCGAATTAGATAAAACAGCTACCAAATCTTTTTTCACGGCGTGATAATCTAATTCTTCAAAAGCTTCAGCGTAATCAAAATCATCATCTAACGGATTAGATAAAGATGAATTTTGACGCAAACAGCTCAAATCTAGCTGATTAGGCCACCAATCTCTGTTAGTATTGCCCGGGTTCGGTCTGTTAACATTATCAACCGCAAGCGCAGCAGGAGCAGGATGGTTTGCCGGCCGCTTAGCGCCAGGCATCATATCAAACCCTAAAGGACATAGCCCTTGTTTTTCCTGTTGCACAGCTGTATGTGTCGTTTTGGATTCTGTTTTTGTAGTTTTCGTAGTTTTATTTTTATCTTTCTTATCATCATCGGAAGTAAATGATGGATTTGCAAAAGATAAAGATACGGATGCTATTAGTACTGCAATTATAAAATGTACCTTGCTCATAATATCTGATTTTATTTTCAAAGATAGAGTTTAATTTTAATATTAAAACCATTATTTAGAACATATGACTTTTTGTCAAATCAAAGACATTTAACTCAACACGGTTTTTGACATTCTTTAATATCAAATATTTCATATGAATTTATTGATTAAATGATTTTTCAATAAAAGTTGTTTGAAATTTGTCGTCCAGCCGATAAACCTATGAGAAATAAGTCTTATTTATTTATTATCTGATAGATATTCTTTATTTTCATAAAATAATTAAAAGCGATAATATGAAATATTTAAACAGTGCTATCATCCTAATTTTTTTAGTAACAGGAGCCTTTGCTCAACAAAAACAAAGCAATGTAGAGCTTTTAAGTCAATTTCGATATGAAACAAGTTTAAGCGACATTTGGGGTTACGAAACAGAAGGTAATGAATATGCATTAGTTGGTCTTACCAATGCATTATCTATTGTTAACATTACAGATGCTGAAAACCCAAAAGAAGTTGACCGGATACCAGTTAAAAATAGTACTTGGCTCGACATTAAAACGTGGGGTCATTATGCCTACGTAACTACTGAAACGGGTAGCGGATGCCTTATAGTAGATTTACAACACTTACCAAAGTATACCAACACTTATAAATTTACAGGTGGAAACGGTGGGGAAAACTTTAACTCGGCAAAAAATGTTTACATTGATGAACAAGGCATTATGTATGTGCTCGGTGCCAACAATGGTAAAGGGGGCTGCTTAATGTATGATTTAAATGAAGACCCAACAAATCCTACATTTGTTGGTAAATACGATGATGCTTATGTACACGATGCTTATGCAAATGATAATATATTATATACTTCTCAAGGGGTAGAAGGTAAATTTGCTGTGGTAGATATCAGTGATAAAAGTAATCCTGTTGTTTTAGGTAAGGCTAAAACTACCGGCTATACACATAATAGTTGGATAAGTAATGATAAAAAAACATTATTTACTACCGATGAAAATTCGGGAGCTTACATTGTATCGTGGGATATTTCTGACCTAAAAAATATTAAAGAGTTAGACCGGTGGTGTTCTAGCCCAGGAAAAGGAGTTATTCCACACAACACTTTTGTACATGGCGATTATTTAATCAGCTCTTATCATACTGATGGCGTTACTATTACTGATATCAGCGATCCATCTAATATGGTACAAGTTGGTAATTATGATACTTCACCAAAATCAGGTGCTCGAAAAGATGGTTGTTGGGGGGTATACCCTTATTTGCCAAGTGGCAATATAATTGCCAGTGATGGAAGTGAAGGTATGTTTGTTTTAAAGCCGAATTACAAAAAAGCGGCACACTTAAACGGTTTGGTGTTAAATGCAACAACAAAAAAACCAATTGCCAATGCAACTATTTGGATAGATAGTAAAATTATAAATAGTGATTCAAATGGTCTTTTCGAATATGGTACTGCCGATAAAGATTCTTATACTGTATTAGTTAGAAAATTTGGCTATGATATAGATGTTATTAAAAATGTAAAGTTAAATTCTGGTGAAACCACTAGAATTACTGCTTTGTTATCTCCAACATCAAAGCAAACTAAATTGAGCAAGTTTAATGAAGAAATACAAGATTATTTACAACTAAGCCCTAACCCGGCTAACGATTATGTTTTTGTAAATGGCTTAGATTTTTCAGCAGGGAAAGTTAATTATGAATTATATGATGTAAGCGGAATATTAGTTAGCGCCGGCGTTATTAATAATAACACATCAAAAATTAACTTGAAACAATATGAAGCTGGAATTTATGTAGCAAAATTTTATGCCGGTAATGAAATACTTTCTATAAATAGAATTGTAAAAAAATAAATTTTCCATTTTTATACTGTATTATTTTTCTTTCTGTGTTGGTTTGAAAAACCTCGTTTTAGCTTAAGGTTAAAAATGATTTTTTTCAGAATATCAGAAAGAAAAATAATACACATTAAATTATTGGTAAATTTCATAATTAAACATCCCAAATTTGTTCAATGCTAATCTTATTTTTAATTTTGGTTTTTTGAAGTTCACATATTAATAACAAGTTAAATAAAACATAGTATTATGAAAATAATTTTTTCTTTATTTATTAGCTTCTCCTTTATTTTATTTTCAGTTGCACAAACAATCACCGATGGTTCTGCATCTTTAACTATAGTACAAGACTACATTACTGGCACAGGCTGTGGTTCTAATGCTAATTTTGATGCCGGTAATGGAATTGATCAATTGTTTGCATTGGATTGGTATCTTGGAATAGGAGACAGGAATTCTGAAAATATACCATACGCCTATTATTATACAGTTGAAGATAATGCAATTACGGTTCAATATGATGATGTGCTTGGTGTTTCAGGACTTTCTGCTGAACTAACCATCACGCTAACTGAAATGGCTCCGGTGGATGTACAGATTGCTCAAAGTATGACAATTACTAATAATACAGGAGCAGCATTAGACATTCGCTTGTTCAACTATTTAGATTTAGATAAAAACAATACTCAAAGCGATGATGCTATTATTTTATTAGAAGATGACTGCAATTTCACTACTCAGATAAGTGATGCCGAAGATCCGTCGCAAACTTGTTACTACACCATGAACGCATCTGATGGATATGAAATAGCTCCTTTTCCAGATTTATGCAATAAATTACTTGATGGCGTGGACAATTTAAACAATACTGGTCTGCCGCTATCTGCTAGCGATCATACACAAGCACTACAATATGATGCAACTATACCAAACGGTGGTTCAAGCACCGCAGTAGCCTTGGTAACTTTTGGTAGTCTACCACCAACAGCCACCGCAGATGCTTCCGGTCAATGCACTTTTGGTGATGATTCTGGTGGAGGAGATTGCGATGTTGTAGTAAATGATATTGCATTAGATAATGGAAGTACCGCTACGTCTATTTGTGTCGATGGTATTCCCGACCCGCTTGGCGTTGTAACGGGAGACGGAACAGGTGCTAATTCAGGTTGGATTATTACGGATAATAATAATAATAATATTTTGGCAATACCACCTGCACCACCATTTGATTTAGACGGTGCAGGCGAAGGTACATGCTTAATTTGGTATGTTCAATATAACGATATAGGTGGCAATGAGGTAGGAAATACCTTAGCTGACCTTACCGGGTGTTTTGCATTGTCCAATTCTATTGAAGTGGTTCGTGAAATTTGTGATCCGCAAGCGTTTGATTGTGCCAGTAATCCAATTGTAATTAATCATAATGTTACTTGTAACCAAGGTAATGGTTTATACGATGTTCAGTTTACGATTAGCGGCGGTGGAGCAGGACTTCAAGGAGGTGTATATATGGTTACGGGCGATTTTACCGGCATGGTAATTCCCGGACAGGTTAGGAATATTACAGGTTTGGCAGAGGGCACAACTTATAACATAACTGTAGTTGATGATGGCTTTGGTTGTTCAGCTTCCATTACCAAAGGACCAAACAATTGCAGCAAACTTCCAGTTGAATTATTGGCTTTTAATGGCGAAGCACAGACGGGAGGCAATTTACTTAAATGGGTAACGGCAACTGAAATTGAAAACGATTATTTTAGTTTGTACAGCTCCGTTAATGGTGAGGATTTCGAATTAATTCATCAACAAGAAGGTGGAGGTACAATCTCTACTGTTCAAAAATACCAGTTTTTAGATAGAAATGTGTCGTTTGGAATGACCTATTATCAGCTGCGACAAACTGATTTTGACGGAACCAATAAAATTATAGCTCATACAAGTATTTCCAGAGGCGAACAAACCGATGTTGTTTTGTTAGATTCATTTCCAAATCCATTTAATAGCGAGTTAATCTTAAATATTTACAGTAATTCAGACAATAAAGTTATCATTACCTTAAACAATATACTAGGTAGTAGTATCACTCAACATCGGTTAATGTTACAAAATGGTAATAATACAATTCATTTAGAGACTGATGATCTTACAAGAGGTTTATACCTTTTAAACATTCAAAGTCAAAAAAATCAGCATTCTTACAAATTGTTAAAAGATTAGAAATTTCAAAAAAAAGTCTGGCAATAATGCCAGACTTTAAGTTTATGCTGATAATAAATTAGTATATATTTCAACTTAGTGAAAATGCAAGAATAAAATATGCAAAATATACGTTGTTTTGTTAAACGAAGTTATTTTTGATAAAGTTATTTTCGTTTTTTCACTAAGTTTATCCATCCCTTTTCTACTAAGTTTTTTTTGAATAGCACTACAATAAATTTTCAACAATATTTATCATAAGTAAATCAAATCCTAAAAAATTAGAATATGAAAAAATTATTTTCTATATTATTGACTATCCCCATTATTTTGTTCTCTGTTGCACAAACTATAACAGATGGTTCAGCAACTTTAACAATGACACCAGATATTACGGGTACAGGCTGTGGGTCTAATGCTAATTTTGATGCCGGAAACGGAATTGATCAAATATTTTCAGTAGATTGGTACATCGGAACAGGAACTATGAATTCTGAAAATTTTCCTGAAGCCGATAGTTATACTGCCGCAGGTAATACAATTACTGCCGAATATGCAGATTTGCTTGGTATCTCCGGATTGTCAGCAGAATTAACCGTTATCCTTACAGAATTGGCTCCTTTAGATGTTCAATTATCACAAATTTTACAAATTACCAATAATACCGGAGCACCCTTAGACATTCGATTATTTAATTACGCAGATTTTGATAAAAACAATACGCAAGAAGATAATGCTGTACTTTTTTTAGAAGATGATTGCAATTTCACCACCCAAATAACCGATGCAGCAGATGCTTCGCAAATATGTTATTATAGCATTAATGCATCTGATGGATATGAAATTGCCAATTTCCCAACTTTATGCAATAATTTATTAGCCGGAGTGCTCAACTTAGCCAATACCGGTTTACCACTTTCAGCAGGAGACCATACGCAAGCACTTCAATACAATGCCACTATACCAAGCGGTGGTTCTACTGCAGCCGAGGCAATAGTTACTTTTGGAAACCCACCAGAAGC
This sequence comes from uncultured Chitinophagales bacterium, assembly GCA_938023075.1. Taxonomy (GTDB): domain Bacteria; phylum Bacteroidota; class Bacteroidia; order Chitinophagales; family JAHDHT01; genus CALHDG01. Next base: position 4,812 of record CALHDG010000241.1, on the reverse strand, counting down.
CGCTACAACAAATGCTTCTGGTCAATGTTCTTTTGGTGAAATTACCGGGGGAGGTGATTGCGACGTTGTTGTAAATGATATTGCTCTTGAAGATGGCGGAATTTCTACTTCTATCTGTGTAGATGGCAACCCCGACCCACTTGGTGTTGTTACCAATGGCGGTACAGGCACCGATACTGGTTGGATTATTACCGATGATAATAACAATATTTTGGCAATACCACCTGCACCACCATTTGATTTAGACGGAGCAGGCCCAGGTACTTGCTTAATTTGGTATGTTAGATATGATGATATTGCTGAAAATGTAGTTGGTAATAATTTATCAGATATTACCGGATGTTTTGCCCTTTCTAACCCCATTGAAGTTGCTAGAGAAATAGCAGACGGTGGCACAGTATCACTTACTGATGGCTCCACAACTGCTACTATTATTGTTGATGGTGTACCCGACCCGCTTGATGTAGCCGGTACGACAACCGCACCAAGTTTAACTTATGATTACGTTATTACCGATGATAATGATATTATACTCGCTTTTTTACCAGACGGACCTGTTGATTTGGACGGCGCAGGAGTAGGGGTATGCAGAATTTGGGGATGGTCTTACAGAGGCTTAGATCAGGATACTTTTGTTGGCAGCCCGCTTGCTGATTTACAGGCAGCAGATTGTTCAGATATTTCCAGTAACTTTATTGAAGTTAACCGGGTAGAAGAAAGTATGACTGGTGGAGGTACTGGCGGCGGCACCGGCGGCGGCGGCACGCCGGCAGCTGATATTCCAACACTTTCTCAATGGGGTGTTATTGTATTGTTATTATTAATTGTAACTGCCAGTGGGGTATTCATCATCAGGCAACAACATCAATTAGCCACAGTAGGTACAGGTTCAACAGGCAGCTCTAAATTGCCATTTATTAATTGGGTATTGTTTAATAAAATGATGCTTAAAGCATTACCATTTGCTTTGGTTGCTATTGTTTTATTTACCTTCCTTGAAGATGGATTGTATGTAAGAAACATAGTTGGAACGTTTATTAGTGCAGTAATTATTGTTTATCTTTTACATTTTGTTTTAATCAGCGAAAAGCTCGGAATGGATGGGCAAAGCGAAAACTAAAGTAAAGGCAAAAGCTAAAAAGCAAAGTCTTTATACTATATTAAAAAGGTGGTGGTCAACAAAACACCCCTTTTTAATATTTTCAAGCATTTTTGCGGCATTGGTTGTTCTGTTTTATATTGGTATTAACACTATGTATTTTAAAACAGTCATTCATCCAGCCCTAAATAGCCTGTATGCCAGTATTGGTAGTACCGTTATCAATTGGTTCGGTTTTGCTACAAGCGTTCAACATTCCGTAATAAACTCTGCACTTTTTTCTGTTGATATTGAACGCGGCTGCGATGCTTTAGAACCTATCGGCTTTTTTATGGCGGCTGTGTTGGCTTATCCTGTATCTTTTAGCAAAAAATGGATTGCCTTAATTTTAGGACCTATATTGTTAGCCATTTTAAATGTAATTAGAATTGTAACACTCTATTTTACTGGTATTTATTTTAAGAGTATTTTCGATATTGTACACGTAGATGTTTGGCAAGTAGTATTTATCATACTTACTATGGGCTTGTGCTTAATATGGATAAAATGGACATATAGATCAAAATAATTTATGATGATGATACAATTTATTGTCAAATGCTGTTTGATTTATCTGGCAATATTAATAGCCGCACTTTCACTCAACTTCAAACCGGCTTACACAAATTTAATAATAGGTAATAGTAATTTTTTTTTAAGTAAGATAAGCAACAAAGCTAAAATACAATACCGTTTATCAAACAAAAAAGAAAAACCGGTAAAAGCCAAAATGAAATTGGTTAATACAGGTTATCAAAAGAATTTTTATATGGATGTTTGGCGGTTGGGCTTTTTGCCCATTGCCTTTATCATTGCTCTGTTTGGAGCGACTAAATTTAAAACTATCCGTAAAAAAGTAGGCTATTTGCTGGCAGGCATTGTAACAGTTCACCTGCTTAGCCTTTTAAATTTTAAATTAAAATCAATTTATTTTTATCATTTGTTTTTAAAAGAGGTAGGTAAAACAGAAATGGTAACTTTTGCCAAACCAATAGAATTTATAAGCAATATGTTATTAGATAATATTGTATTTGTACTGGCTATCCCTGCCATAATATGGTTTGCTTTAACCTACCACAGCCACTACTTTTTTCCAGAATTATTACGTAATAAGGCATTCGATTTGAACGATAAACACTGAAAAATAGGACCTGCTAGTGCCGCAAGAAGTGAAATATACAAAACGAAATATGTGTTACATTCTATGGGCAATTTGGTATCTCATCGCTCGAGGTAACAATCCCCTGTCATTTCGACCGAAGGGAGAAATCTTACAAGAGAATACCACCAAGTTGGATTATTCTTTATTTAAAATAAAAGATCAAACCTCAGCATTCTGATTTTACAAATTAATATGCTGGAGGTATAGATTTTTTTGGAATTGGGCTTGGACATCTAAAATTTGGAATTGGTTTTTATTTTTTGGACTATTAAAAAATTGAGCGTTTATTATGATAAATGACGTTATTTTGAAGAAGGAAAAAGAACATTAATGACATTACAAAATATATCGTATACGTTTTAAAAAAAACTTTAATGGTCTTAAAATCTAGTAACAAATCTAACTACTTAAAAAGAAATGCCTACATTTGTGTATAATTTTTCAAATCGCCAATGCGGCCAAAAACGCTACTTAATGAAGCGCAACTTGCGCTAACAATTGACCGGCTTTGTCACCAACTGATGGAGCGGCATAGCCATTTTGCCGACTCGGTGTTATTGAGTGTTCAACCACGCGGCATTTATTTTGGCGATCGATTACACCAACGTTTAAAGGAGTTGCAACCAGAAGCAACTTTAAACTACGGAAAACTTGACCCTACTTTTTATCGTGATGATTTTAGAAGACGGGACAAACCTTTAACTGCCCACGATACAGTTATTGATTTTCCGATAGAAAACAAACGCGTTATTTTAATAGATGATGTATTATATACCGCTCGAACCATAAGAGCAGCAATGGACGCTCTGTTAGATTTTGGCAGACCGCAACGAGTAGAACTCATGGTTTTAGTAGAACGGCGTTTTAGCAGGCAATTACCCATTGTGGCAGATTATGTGGGCAGTAAAGTAGATGCCTTATCATCGCAAGTAGTTAAGGTAGAATGGCAACAGATACATGGCGAAGATAGAGTGATTTTATTAAAAGAAACAACAAACAAATCATGAGTCAACTGAGCGTTAAACATTTGCTCGGCATTGAACAGATCACAATAAGTGACATTGAATTAATTTTTGAAAACGCTCGTTATTTTAAAGAAGTTTTGCAACGTCCGCTGTTGCGCAAAGTGCCTACGTTACGAGGCGTAACCATTGCTAATTTATTTTTTGAAAACAGTACCCGAACCCGTATTTCTTTTGAGTTAGCCGAAAAACGCTTATCTGCGGATGTCGTCAATTTTTCGGCTGCTGCCAGTTCAGTAAAAAAAGGAGAAACTTTATTAGATACCGTTAACAATATTTTAGCGATGAAGGTAGATATGTTGGTAATGCGACACCCTAGCCCAGGGGCACACCACTTTTTATCTCAACATATTGATGTCAGTATCATTAATGCCGGAGATGGAACCCACGAACACCCCACCCAAGCTTTGTTAGATTGCTTCTCCTTACAAGAAAAATTAGGTTCGTTAAAAGGCAAAAAAATTGCGATCATAGGCGACATTATGCACTCCCGGGTTGCGCTTTCCAATATCTTTTGTTTACAAAAACTCGGTGCTAAAGTAACTGTTTGCGGACCACCCACTTTAGTGCCTAAACCGATTCATTTACTCAATGTTCAGGTTAGTCACAACCTAAGAGAAACTTTACAATGGTGTGACGCCGCCAACATTTTACGCATACAATTAGAACGACAGGACATCCAATATTTCCCGTCGCTTAGAGAGTATGCCTTATTTTATGGAGTAGATAAACCCATGTTAGATAGTTTGCAAAAAGAAATCGTCATCATGCATCCCGGACCCATAAACCGGGGCGTAGAAATTAGTAGCGATGTTGCCGATTCAGAACATTCCATTATTTTACAACAAGTGGAGCACGGGGTTGCCATTAGAATGGCAGTGTTGTTTTTGTTGGCAGGTGGCATTGATGAGGTGGAAAATTAGTGAGCAGATTCAGTTGGTTGTAAGGTTTATTAAAACGTATTTTTAAATGAACAATAGATTCTGCGTAATCCCTTATTAAGGCTTTATTTTTTTTGTAGAAAGATGTTTTTAAATTGGCTTTACTATCCAAACCTTATCAGTCATTTTGAAAATCTTACAAAACCTTGTACAAATTATAAGCGATAAAAAACCAGCTTAAGTAGGTGTGGCTTAAGCTGGTTTTGGTTTAGTTAGTTAACCAGTTACAAACTTGTTTTATTTATGTGGCACAAGTGGTTTTTTGAACAATTGCGCCAGCTTAAAGTAAAATCATTTAAGGGCCGTAAGACTACCATATTTTTTGGTTAAGTTATTAGTTTCTAGTACCATTTTGTGTTTTTGTTTTATGCGTAAAGATAAGGTTTTAAAATTGCCAAGCTACTGTAGTTGTTATCTAATTTGTTTATACCTACAATATGGAAGTAAACCGACTTTATATTAAAAGAATCAACCAGCTTCATCAAAACCATTTTATGATTCAATATTTTGTTCTTTAAATATTGTATACATAAAACCAGCTTAAGTTGG
>CALHDG010000240.1 GCA_938023075.1 uncultured Chitinophagales bacterium | reverse complement strand
ATAATTTGCCAGTAATGCCAAAATTACCACTTCGGGTACTTGGTCTTTCAATAGCTCGTCAGCAGAAAGTTCGTACAAGTTGATGAGTTGATAACCGGTAAAAATCTCTTCGGGTTGTAGTTGCGTGCGTGCGGTAAATGGGTACTGCCCCAAATTAATTACTAAAGATTTGATGGGCAGTTTAAATTTTTTAAAAACTTTGCTGTGGTATTCTAACATCCGTTCCAACATTTCGGGGTCGTTTTTGGTTTGAAATTCGGTGTGTAATATCCATTTAGTATCATTGGGTTCAATTATTTCATACAAAAAATCTACTTCATTTTCAGAGGTTTTTGGAAATTGGACCGGCAAAGTCCTATACGATTTTATATTGAGGTTCAACAACTTTTTGATGAGGGGCAAAAACAGTTGTTCTGCATTTTCTCTAAAAATGCGATCGTAGATATTGCCTGATTGTTGCTGTTGCTTTTTGTTTGGCATTGGGATTGCTAAGGTAGTAAATGATTTTTGGAATGAATGTGTAGATATGAATACCAATGATAACATTATGACATTTGAAGATTAAAAAACTGCTTTTCAATATTGGGTATTAACAAGCTTTTCAATGTCATATGAATTTGCAGTAACTGAATCGCATTACAAATACTAACGTTTTTTAATTTTAGAAGATGCGGCGAGATTGCAAATCTCGCCGAGAGTCGAATTTTGGATTAATAAGAAGATGATTATGCCTTTAGATAGCTAAACCATTAATAATCATTTAGCTATATTTGGAGAAACCAAGAATTTAATCAATCATAAATACGATATTTTGAACCAGTATCTGTTTATGGTTCGCAGTTAGGAGGCTGTGCGATTGTTAAGTTTTGAGAAATATAGCGCAGCAAATATTAGGCTGGCTTTTTCTATAAGGTGTTTAGCTTGTATTTCAAATACTGTTTGCTATGCATCACAATTGCAAATCGGGAAGATTAAAGAATAAGATATAAAATAAACGTTTGACAAGCAAAGTCTTCCCAAACGTTTATAATTGTATGTAGTATATTATTAATAAATCTATTTGGCTTTAATATGAAAAATTTTATCTATTTTAACCAGGATTACAGGTGCCATCCCACCAAGGATGACCCGGTGCTATAGACCATGGGCAGCTTAGTTGAATACCATCAGTCCACAGTCTTGTTTCACCACTTTCAATATCAAAACGGTATTGATCATAAGTCATCATTTTATAAGCTTCTACAAAAAGTGAACCACGATCATTTGTGATAGTCCCGTCAGGAAGGGATAAATCGCAATCTTTACAACAAGTACACCACTCTATACGAATTGAAGTTGTTGAACCTTCTATAAATTTAACCTGAAGTGCCTTTAAAGTACGACCTTTCTGATCAGTACCATTAGGAGAAGTAAAGTCTCCGTCATTTATTGATAAAAAAAGAAAATCTTCACCATATTCCACTGATTCACCATCGGGACCTTTAATAATAAATTTACTGTAAGGATGAAGTCTCTCCTTATCATCAGCATAATCAGTACAGTGGATTTCTACGAACGGCCACGGCCAATGATCTAACAAATCATTCATAAAAATATTGCCAGTTGGAAAATTGCATTGGGTATTCCAGGCTGAAGCTCCTGCATCATTAGGATCACATTCTTTTACAAGCCAAAATACTTCATCAAATGTGTATTCTGCATTATTCGTATTGTTATTACAGGTTTGGCTTGTACAAAACATGTAAATTATAGTTAAAAATGATACTAGTTTATAAATTTTCATAGTTAATTTTATTTATTTTGAATATAAGGTAAAGTAAGATAATCCAAAGAAAATGCAATTAATTTCACACTGTTTTTAGTATCAGTTAGGTAATTACCTTGAATTAACTTTACACTAACTTTTCCGCCATTAGGTATATTATCAAATAATTTTTCTGGTATAATATATTTGCCTGAATTTCGTATTATATCATAATTTAAAATATTCTTAAGAGTTCCACTTTCAGAATCTTTTTTAATATGTTCTACCACAATGCCAACCATTGCTTCTTTATCAGGCTGCCAGTTTAACACAGTTTTGTTTGGTGTTATTAGCCCGGGTGTACTTATTTCAATATTAACTTCTTCAGGAAATTCAAAATCATATTCTAACTTTTTCTTGTCATTTAAAATATAGGTTATTTTATTTTTTTTCCCATAAAAATCTTTGGCAAATTTTGCACTTTCTCCATCTAGTGCATAAGGATTTTCATGAAATAATATTTCTTTATCATTTATTAATAATTTGAAATTTTCATGTTTTTTTCTATCAAATCCATTTACTAAAGTAAAATCATCAGTAGGTTTATAATGATGCAACATAAATCTTATATCGTGATCCATATCGAAAATAGATTCAAAACGTTTAAGTTCAGGACTAAAAGAATCTAAAAGACTTCCCGTTTCGTATGATGGATAATCATCTTTTTGGCACGCACTTAATACCAATAATGTTGTTAAAGCAATTGCTCCCAAAAACAAGGAAGGTTTAAAAATAAGCTGCGGTTTAATTTTTTTAAATTTCATGTTAATAAGTTTTATTAATATTAGTTAGTAAAATTAGATTAAATTGTTGTTTTAATAAATGTCTCATTTTTAAATTTTTTAAATGATTCCCTACCTTTCTATTTAACGAGTGATGTCGGGAAATAAATTGTCTCAAAATTGGTGTGTTTTCTATAGTTTCAAAACCTGCAGATTTGCTTCAAAGATAAAGGGGGGGGGGGGGCAGACTTGCAACTTTTTAACATATCTTAAAATAAATTAACAATTTAATTATATTAAGAATAGTTTTTATGTAGAGTTTATGATCAGCTTACAAATTATAGCATTTTGTTAATGCGAAAATATAACTTGCATCAATCCATACGCTTATGCGCTTTAAGAATTTGTATAACCTTTACAAGGTCAATCTCAAACTCAGCAGCTATTGCTTTGGGCGACATACCATTTTTATCACAAAACAAAATGGTTTTGGTTAAGCCATTCTCTTCGCCTTTTTTAACGCCCTTTAAATA
>CALHDG010000239.1 GCA_938023075.1 uncultured Chitinophagales bacterium | reverse complement strand
TGGAAAAATACCAAAAACATTCATCCAAAAAGGATTGCTTTCATCGGGTAAGGCAGTAAATTCGATGCTGGTTTCTGTTAAGTCAATCTCATATAATCCACTAATATCGCCTGCCGGTGTGCCTGTTTGAGCTAAAGCAGTTGGAAACTCTGTCTCGGTTTCTGAAAGTGTTGCAAACTCATCGTAAGCATCATCTGCTTGTCCGAACAGGCTGGCGTAAGTTACCTCGGGTTCACCCGGATCTTGTAAAGTGTTTCTTAGGCTTATGTCTGTACCTGCTTCATTATTTAAAGTTATTAAAAAGGATACACCGGGTTGAAGATCAAAGCCCTCACTAATTTCAACAACAACAATCGTTTCGGAATCAATTCTTAAATTTACGGAGCTATTATCGCTACTTGCACTGGTAATGTTGTGCGGTTCGGCAAAAGTAAAGTAATACCTATCAAATTTTTCAGCCGGGAAAACTCCAAAAACATTCATCCAAAAAGGATTGCTTTCATCAGGTAAGACAGTAAATTCGATGCTGGTTTCAGTTAAGTCAATCTCATATAATCCACTAATATCGCCTGCCGGTGTGCCTGTTTGAGCTAAAGCAGTTGGAAACTCTGTCTCGGTTTCTGAAAATGTTGCAAACTCATCGTAAGCATCATCCGCTTGTCCGAACAGGCTGGCGTAAGTTACTTCGGGTTCACCCGGGTCTTGCAGAGTGTTTCTTAAGGTAATATCTGCAACAGGTGGTTCTGGTTGTCCATCTCCGCAAGTCCATGTAGCAATAATTTGTATATCAGAAAAACCATATAGTTGAACACAATTATAATTAGGACCATTTTCACAATAAAACTGTCCATTGTCTAAATAGAATTTATCGTTAGCAGTTGAACAATTGGAATCTGTTGCAATTGATATAAATTCGTGTCCTTTATTATTTCTATAAACAGTAACTTCATTATTAGAACAACAATCGTTAGTATTGATGGTTGAATTTAACCAAGGGTATTGACGGAATAAATCAACTTCACTGGTTTGTGTTTGATCGCAGGTATAAATTGTATTAATAAAGTCGAAATTGTAATATCCTAAACAATCGTAATCAGGAAAAGAAAAGCACCAAAATGCTCCATTGGCATCGTACAACCTTCCACCTTCCCATAAGCAATTGGCATCATTTTGTATATAAATAAAATCGAAAGTATTGGCGTAACGGTACAACTCAACACTTTGATTATCGCAGCAATTTTCAGTATCAATCACACTGTTTAACCAAGTATAATCTTCTAAACTCTGTGCATTTGATGAGAGTAAAGTTCCTGTTATAATAATGCAGATTAGTAGTAGTTTTTGTTTTAATTTCATGGTTTATAATTTACATTTAAGAAATTGTTTATTTATATCAACGGTTGATTTATAATTGTGAAATGATAATGCAATAAGATTTAGAGATACTTTAAATTGGGTAAACTTTTTAAAATTGATTTGTTCTTTTTTTAACGATGCTTACTAATCGTTTACATTTTTGGTTTATGGTAAGTTTGCGAAACTTCAAAACTATCTTCAAACCAATTCCAAAGTATAATTTTTCCGTCTTTTACTTTTACACGTAATGCCCAATGAAATTCTTTTGTTTCTTGATTAGATTTTGTTAAAATACCAACCATTTGCCCAAAGAAAGATGCGGTATCTCCGCTGGCGAAAGCATCTTCGGTTTCCCATTTGGCAGTTTTGAAGTTAGCTCCGAAAACAGGCATAAATTCTTCTAAAATTACTTTTTTGTCTTTCCACGGGCCGATCCAGGGCAAACTTTTGTCACCCGAATTTTGCCATACCATATCATCGTGCATTAAATTGGCTATCGCTTCCATATCTCCTTTACCCATAGCATCCATATAAGCCATGGCAATTTTCATTGTTTCTTCTGATTGCTCATCCATTAATTTTTTTTCGTTTGATTTATCCATATCTTTAAATTGTTTCAGAGCAGTTATCCAATTTTTAACATGATTTGTGCTGATACACTTTTCATATTGCTCATGATTTTAATTGTTTTATTGCGGTTGACCAATCTTCTAAATGATGAGTGTTTACAAACATTCCATCTTTCATTGTGTGAACATCAATTGTCATAATTTTGAAAGATTTAGTTCCGTCAGTCGATACACCCATAAAATCACCATTTGGTGTTCCAGATGCAATACTTCTTACCACATACACCTCTCCTTCATTAATTATTTGTTGAGGCTCCCATTTCAAATCAGGAATAATTTTCCAAAAAAACTCTAATTGCCCCATCAATTGTTCTGCATTTTTCGATTCTACAGAACCTGAAGATTTGTATCCTTCGGCAAAATGAGGTTTTAAAACCTCTGTGGGTCTTGTTTCTGTATTAACGGTTAACGCTTTACTATAAAATGCAATAATGGTTTCTCTATTGCTCATAATTTTAATTAATCTAATTATTACTAATATAATGCAAAGCTAAAGTGTAACTGATGATAAGTTGGGTTAAAAAAGGTATTTTTAAGGTAAAAACAGGAAAGTATAATTACTTATAGTTTTCTTTAAATTGATTTGGCGAAAGCCCCGTTTGTTTTCTAAAAAACTTGAAAAAGTTAGTTGGGTCATCAAAGCCGGATTGGTAGGCAATTTCTGTGGAAGAAAGATGTGAATTAATTAATAGTCTTTTAATTTGCAGCGTCACAATCTCATCAATAAACGATTTAGTACTTTTGCCAATTACACTTTGTGTTATATTATTTAATGTTCTGGTTGTAACACCCATTTTATTGGCGTAATAAAATACTTTTTTACTTTCAAAACATTCCTTCTCTATTAATTTTTGTAAATCAATAAATTTTAAATGAGATTTTTTATCTCCGAAATTCTCTTTTCCTTTCGATTTTATTCGAAAAAGTTTATGTATTAAAACTTGTATTAAATTTCTAATTATTTCAATTGAATGAATATCCTTAACATCCAAATACTCTTTCTCTATTTGATGTATCAGCCTTTTTGTTTCAATAAATTCGCTTTTGTTTAATTGTAGTTTTGGTGAACCTAACATTTCGTTGAATAATTGAAAAAGTTTTAAGGTTTCAATTTTTTCAGAATTTCGGATTACAAAATCTTCAGTGAAAATAAGAAACTTTCCTTTGGCATTTGTTTTATAAAATTTGTGGATGTTGTTTTTTCTTAAGGTGAAGACTGTTCCTTTTTTGTAGTCGTAATCTTTATAGTCAATACTATGTACTCCCTTATTTTGAGTGATAATAATAATAACGTAAAAAGAAATTTTATGATGGTCAAATTGGTTGTGGTCAGTTGGCTTTTTTAAAAAAACATCTTCCATGGCAACCAAATCAAACAGACCTTTATTGGCTTTCTCATTTTTAAACCCTATTTTTTTTATTGATCTCTTCATATTAACTCCTAATTCAATTCGGTTATTTTTTGATTAAGGAATACTACAAAATAGGGATGTTATACCAAATTGACCATAAAATGTAACACAAATTTCGTTTTATTGTTGGTGATATTTTCGTTAAAAATACTCGCCGTAGCCGCTGGCTATGCCTGCGTTTTTTGCTTCAATCTCACCAAAATAAATTCAAAATTTTAGTGTCACTTTTTATAATCAAATTGGTATCATCAACCAAAATAATATTACTTTCTTTTTTTAGGAACCCAAGCAGAAGTCACTTTTACAATGATGGGTTGCACGCCAGCTTCATCCGTAATTTCAACTGCCACTTCCATTTCACCTTTTTCATTATTTTGGATAAAGGCTAATTGCTCATCGCTTAAACGAACCACACCGCGCATACTGCCGGTTGATCGTTTTACAAACTTTGCATCAATACTTTTTACCAAAGGAATTTTGTTGTTATCAACATTTGCCGCCATAATCATCACACCTAAAGTTTCGGCTAACAATACCATACCACAAGCGTGAATTTGCTTTAGGTGGTTTTGCACTTTTCTTTTATTAGCCAAAGTGGCTATCCATTCTTGTGGCTCTGTTTTTTCAAATTTGATACCCGCTTTTCCTACAAAAGGAACCGTTGAACCTAATGCCATATTTCTGACAACATCTTGTAAAACCCCGGGTAACTTTTTAATTTTTTCTAATGATTGCGCTAATTGACTTTTCACTTTCTTTGTTTGAAGAATTGCTAAAATAGGAAAATACTGCACTATAAAAAAGGCTGCTTAAAAAGAACAACATGGGTATTGGCTATTTGACCATCTTCTATACAAAACATATCATAAAAGATGGTATAAATGAAGTGCACGAAATAATGCTTTGGCTAATCCTTTTAAGATTGTTGGATATCCTCTGCTCGCTCAATACTAATCACCACCGATTTAGAAGCCGGCGTTTTACTAATTTTAGCTTGCTGTGCAAGCGGCACCAAAACATTCGCTTCAGGAAAATAAGTTACCACACAACCTTTAGCAACCGGATAAGGAATCACTTTAAAATTTTTGGCAATTCGCGTAGTGCCTTGATAGTTACTTTTTAAATGAACCACCATGGCTTTTTCCAAACCGGCTTCTTCCATATCGGTTTCATTCATTAACACTACGCGGCGCTCATTATAAATACCTCGATACCGGTCATCTAAACCATAAATAGTAGTGTTGTATTGATCGTGACTGCGATTGGTCATCATTAAATACTCGCCCTCGTTCAAGGTTATTTTTGGTACTTCATTAACAGTGAAATGTGCTTTTTTATCTGGCGTATTAAATTCTCCTTCTCTTGCGCCATTTGGTAAATAAAAACCACCGGGCAAGCGAACCCGTTTATTATATTCTACAAAACCAGGAATTGTTTTTTCAATCGCATTTCTAATATGATCATAGTTTATAACCATCTCATCCCAATTAATTGTTGACGATTCGCCTAAGGTATGTTTGGCAATTTCCGCCACTATATAGGGTTCACTTTTTAATTGTTCGGAAACCGGTTCCAAAATTCCTTTCGACATATGGACCACCCCCATCGAGTTTTCAACCGTTACAAACTGCGCTCCTGAAATTTGCACATCCACATTTGTTCTACCTAAACAAGGTAAAATTAAGGCTTGTTTACCCGTAATTAAATGACTGCGATTTAGCTTGGTTGAAATTTGAACCGTTAAGCTACAATTTTGCAAAGCTGCTGCAGTATATTCTGTATCGGGCGTTGCCGATAAAAAATTTCCGCCTAAGGCTATAAATACTTTGCCAGCTTGTTGATGCATAGCTTCAATAGCATCTACTACAGAATAGCCATGATGCTGCGGCGGTTTAAAACCAAAATTACGTTCAATACTATCTAACAATTGTTGGCTGGGGGCTTCCCAAATACCCATGGTCCGGTCGCCTTGCACGTTGCTATGCCCACGTACCGGGCAAGTGCCTGCACCCGGTTTACCAATACTACCTTTTAGTAAAAGCAGATTCACTATTTCTTGTACATTGGCAACACCATTTTCGTGTTGCGTAATCCCCATTGCCCAACAAATAATGATTTTTTTGGTGTACTTAAGCATTTGAACAGCGGTTTCAATTCGAGTTAAAGAAACACCGCAGGCTTCCACCAACTCGTCTAAATCTTGCTCCTGTAGTACCTCCATAAAATCTTCATAACTACTAGTTTCGTTTTCAATAAAGGCTTGGTCAAATACATATCCAGGATTTTCTTCTTCGGCTTGCCACAATAAATACATGATAGCTTTGAGCAAAGCTACATCTCCATTAGCTTTTACTTGAAGAAACAAATCAGTTAGCGTTGTACCACCCTGTAACATTTTTAAAGGGCGTTGTGGATTTGAAAACTGAATTAAACCTGCTTCGGGTAAAGGGTTAATCGTAATAATTTTGCCGCCATGGTCTTTACATTTTTCTAAAGCCGATAACATACGGGGATGGTTGGTACCAGGATTTTGACCCATTATGATAACTACTTCAGCTTCATTAAAATCTGCTAAAGTCACCGAGCCTTTGCCAATACCCACCGTTGCGGTTAAACCTTTTCCGCTCGACTCGTGGCACATGTTGGAGCAATCGGGTAAATTGTTGGTGCCAAATTCTCGAACAAATAGCTGATACAAAAAAGCAGCTTCGTTACTGGTCCTTCCAGAAGTGTAAAATATAGCATCATCAGGTGAGGATAAAGCGTTCAATTCTGTAGCAATTAAAGCGAAGGCATCTTCCCAACTAATCGGTTGGTAGTAAGAGGCACCTTCGGGTAAAAACATGGGTTCGGTTAATCGCCCTTGCTTGCCTATTTCAAAATCGCTCCAAGTGGAAATTACCTGAATGCTGTGTTGTTCAAAAAAAGTACGGTCAATCTTTTTTTTACTGGCTTCTTCAGCAATTGCTTTAATTCCATTTTCGCAAAATTCGGCAATAGAAGATCGCTCATCATCTGGGTCGGGCCAAGCACAACCCGGGCAGTCAATGCCGCCTTGTTGATTCAGTTTCAAACTGGTTTTTATCGCATCTGCCGGTTGCATATATTTAGCCGCTTGTTGAATAGCTTTAACCACCCCTTTAATACCCGCTGCTTTTTGTTGCGGCTCCCCTATTTGTAAATCAGAAAAATCATCAGGCGTTTGCGCCATTGGTTTTATTCTTTTTGCCATTGTTTTCGACGGAAGTTATTCTATAAATTTAGTAAATTCTTTTTATGTTGTACACAACAATCACTATTATTTTACAACTTATTATACTTATTACCTACGAACAATAATAATAGATGTTTTTTAGGTAGTAGAACTTTTTAATTCGTGCTATACATATATAGAGACTGATTTGGACAAAATTCAAGCTATTAACAAATATAATAAAGACGCATATTTAATGGTATTTTTAAGAAAACTATAATTACTTAATTATCTTTGTAAAAACAAAATACAGTGAAGGCTATAGAATTTTATAATATAATAGATGGAGAAATAGATGAGTTATTAGAAAAATATAAAGATGATGTTTTTATAAAAAAACACAAATCTTCTATTAATAATCAAAAATCTTATGCACTGTTAATTTGGTTCTTGGAGTTTTATGGTAGAAAATCGAATTATGCTGACTTTATAACAGATGGTAGTGATGATAGTTCTTGTGATATAATTTTAGATAGATTGGACAATCAAGGTAATCAACAATTTTATATTGTTCAGTCTAAATGGAATACTTCTAATAATGTAGAAAAAGATACCAACAAGGATGAAATTTTAAAATCGCTAAGTGATTTTGATACTATAATGAGAGGTGCAAAGAGAAATGTAAATCCTATATTAAAAGAGAAACTTGAAAAATTAGATGTACATTTAAAATCGAATGGAGAAGTAAAATTTATATTTTTAAGTTTATCACAATATCGAGGAGGTGCAGATGATAATATTAAAACTTTTACGAATCATGATGATAAAATTAGCTTTGAGGTTATTGATATAAATAGAATCAGAACGGATTATATTGACCGGAAATATAAGAAAATAGAACCGCTAAACCCTCTTGAAAAGTACTTGAACCCGGCGGAAGTTCCAATATCAATTGAAATTGCACAAGAACATGGTAATTTCATAAAAATTGAAAGACCATTTGAAGCTTATATGGTATTGTTGAAACCTAAATGTATTTATGATTTATTTGATCAATATAAATTTGCGCTTTTTTATAAAAACGTAAGAAACCCCTTACTGCAATCGCAGTTTAACGAACAAATTGAAAAAACAGCTATAGATAATCCTGCCTTTTTTTGGTATTATAATAATGGCATAACGGCAATAACCTATATGTTGCCTTCCATTGGAAAAAATGCAGTAAAAATTGAGGTGACCGGTTTACAAATTATCAATGGGGCTCAAACCGTATATTCAATTTATCGTGCTTACAAAAATGCTTCTCCTACAAAACGTAAGCAGATGGACAGTGAAGCATTACTCACACTCAGAATTTTAAAGTCAGGTGGAAAAGATTTTGATTTAAATGTTACAAGATTTACAAATTCGCAGAACCCGGTAGATGACAGAGATTTTTGTGCAAACGATGATATTCATATTAAATTACAAAACGCTTCTTATGAAACAAAAATTTGGTATGAAAAGAGAAGAGGAGAATTTAGAATAACACCGGCTGATATTTTAAAAGTTCCCAATTTTGTATTGGCAAATGTTTATTTAGCTTACCATTTACAAGATCCGGTTAGCGTTTTAAAGAATCATTCCCAAAGAAAAAATAGCAGTAAAGATTTAAACTTTATTTCACAAAAAGACCATAAAGATGGACTATATGAAAAGATTTTTAACGAGCATACTTTGTTTTCAGATATGCTTTGTGCCTTTTATGTTTTTGATACTGTAAGTAATACAACTTCATTTTCTTATGCAGAAATGTTTGAAACGGATATTTATCATTTATTAGCTTTATTTAATGTGGCATTTTCTAAATACATAAAAAATAAGTTTAACGATGATATTCAAGTTAATAAACATATAATTCGTATTTATGAGAAAAAAGAAAAAGAAATTATTTTGAAAACATTTAAATATGTAAAACAATTTTTGAAAGAGCAGATAGAAGCTATTAATAGCGAAGCAGACAGTATGTTCGAGTTGCTTTTTACGTTTTCGTTTTATGAAGAAATAAAGGAAAGTTTAGATAAGATACAAATTAAGCCGGAAGATATTGACAGTGTTATACTAACAGATGAAGATAAGTTAGGAATAATTCAAAAATAACTGTCCATTTTTACCTTTGAGATTTTCCGATCTACTTCATTAAAAATACTCGTCTTAGCACCACTAAGCCTGCGTTTTTTAACTTGTATATCAAAAAATCTCTTTGCTAAAATTTGAACATTTA
>CALHDG010000238.1 GCA_938023075.1 uncultured Chitinophagales bacterium | reverse complement strand
ACCCTCAATCATACAACTCATAATAAAAATAAATCAGAAACAAGCCAAAGGGTAGCATAAACAAAATGTAGATGTTTTTCGTGCCTTGCATATTGCCCATTAATATTTGAGCATAGGCAATTACGCTGCTGGCGAGTGCGGTGATTGCCATAGCGGCGGTCAGTATTAAGAAAGTCCGTTTTTCTTTTAACCAAAAGTAACTGACTAATATAAAGCTGAGGGCTATTAAATTGGCAACATGGCAAACAAATTCGTTGCGGTACAAATCTTCATTATTGAGCAATTGATTGGTGGATATAAAGTAGATAAAAAAAGCAAAAGGCAAGGTTAGTATCTTGATTTTATGATGCCCCATATAGTTTTAAACCGTCTCTTCTTCTTTCCAAATACAACCATATTCATCTACTAAAATATCATCGTAATGATCGGCATATTTTAACAGATTGTTTACCATACGGGTGCCGCTGTCTATAGTTAAATATTGATCGTAAGCCAAAACCGACATCACAATTTCTTTACTGGCTACGCTAAAACAAGCATCTTCTAAAGTAAAGTTTTCTTTTAACAGGTATTCAAACAGTCGAGAGACATTTTGTTTGGGCAACATACACAAATGGGCATCACCATAAACAAAGCCGGTAGTGTTTTCGTAGTTGATATAAATTTTGGCAGAACCTTCTTCAATTTCCCAACGGTTTTTACCAATGCGGGCGAGCTTAATATCTTTATTATTTTTCGCGATGATTTCTTCCAACATTTTAGCGACGCCTGCCGGTTTGTAGTCTTTAGTTACTACATAATCCATTTTGGCACCGCAGTTGTTGCAGTAGCTATCTTCAATGTCGGTTTCGGGTAAAATGGTTCCACAAGAATGGCAACGCATGCTTTCTATCCGGTTTAATTGTTTAAACTCATCAATAGCTTCTTTTAAATAACTAACGGGCAAAGCAAAACCCAAGTTGTTGCCACCGGCAATAATAAAAGTATTTACACCAACTACTTCTCCATCTTCATTTACCGAAGGACCACCGCTGTTACCGGGGTTAATAGCGGCATCTAATTGTATATAATTAATGTTATTGTGTAAGCGATCTGCTTTTGAAACAATGCCTTGCGTTACGGTATATTTTAATCCATATGGATGCCCAATAGCAATGATTTGCTCGCCCTCATTCACCAAAGTATCACTTAAATTGATGGTAGGTAAATCAATATTTTCTGGTGGTTGAATGAATGCCAAATCGTACATGGGATCTCCATAAATAACCCGGGCTAATGTTTTTTTAATGGCTTTACAATTAATGATAACTTCTTTACTTTCTTTAATCACATGAAAGTTAGTTACAATTAAATTTTGATTTTTAAGATAAAAGCCCGTACCCGAACCAAATGGAGTAGCGATGGATATTACAACATCCTTATATTTTTCTATAACCTCGTTTTTCATCAAATGAGTTTCTTAATTTTTTGGATATGGTAATTTTTGAATCTCCTTTAAAAATGAATAGGCAAAGTGCGCTCTGCTTTCGTAATTAAAATTAGCAGCATTTATCGCAATATTAGGAAATTCAACTTTAAAAGACTCATTTATTTCGGCAATTCTTTTTTTAATGACTGATTTATTTAATTCGCCACCTTCAAAGTAATTTTTTTGAAAACCTAATTCCTGATAAAATTCGTAGTTCAAAATTTTCATCAAAAATTCAAAAAAGCGTTTTGTGGGCTTTTGCATCCCATAAAAAAATAAGGAATAGCCAGATATGTATTCAGCAATAGCTTTGGCTATATCGTAGTTTCTATTATCAATAGCACCTTTTAAGTTTTTGCCGGTGTTTTCAATCATATCGCTAATAATATTATGTCCGGTTGGGGTGCCTAAACCAAAAGTGGACGTAGTTACATAGAGTTCCTCCTTCAATTGATCATCGCTCATTTCAATAATCTCATCAAAACTTTCCATCATTTCCTCAATTTTTTCTTGCGGACTTTTATTGTCCATTTGACGGAAATAAGCAGTTTGTGCTTTTTCTAACAAGTCCATTACTTTTCCTTCGGGGCTAATTAAGTAATCTAACTTAAAAACCAATGCCAACATAATATAGGCTTTGTCTCCTTCATTTTTGCTGATGCCAATATTATCAATTATAGATTTACTAGCGTGAATATACTTTCGTAACCATTTAATTTTTGTGGCACTTTCTTCTTTAGATAAAGGAAGGATATGCGTGTTATCTACCGGTTCTAAAGTGCTGAACTCATTAATCAACAAATCATCTAACTTGTCTGCTTGAATGGCAACCTCTTTTAAAGCATAGTACAATTTTTCAGGTGAACCAGCTTCAGCAGTAGTCGAAAACTTCATATAAACGGTATCATCTTCTGCCAAGGCAAAACGGCTGTACTTTAAGTTGTAGTTCTTTTCCATTAATTTTCGCATAAACGCAACATTCAATTTATTAGATTTTACAACTTTTACTTCTGCTTGTACATGTTTCGAATCGCAGGTGCCACTAATTTTTTTAGAGCCTTGTAATACTTCAAAATGTAAGGCATTATTTTCTTCCGTAATTTTTACATTATTGGCGTCCTCGTCACGTAAGTAAGAAAAAAAATGGCGATAAGCATCAACGTAATCTTTTTTCTTAAATAAATCTAAAGCAACTCTCCATTTTTCAACTTGTGTTTCATTCTTAAAGCTGTCGCTGTAGCGTCCAAATTTAACATTTGGCTCATCATCAAAACGAGGTAAATTATTTGATTCTTTTCCTCCAAAAATCTTTTTAAAAAAACTCATATGTAATTATGTTATGTTTTTAAGTAAAAATTTAAAAGTAATAAACAAAAAGCTTTTAATAAATAAAAATAAGATTTTTTGAACACAGGCTCGAAAATACGTTCTCTCCTTTTAAAAAACGGTTGTGTGTTTGTAGCTTGTATATCAAAAAAAACGCAAGGTCAAATTAAGCGGTTTTAATTTCGCCAAATTAGTTAAGGAATACAACAAGATGAAATTGACATCTGTACCTAACTTTTTTGCCAGCTTAGCCTTCCTAAAAAGCGAAGCTAAATAATTTAACTAAGAAAAGTAAATGCTATTGACTATTAGTTAAAAAATCACTATCTTTTGCAACATTATGCTATATACCTATTAATGCCTATTTAGAATAGATTTAATAAATACAATATATATATGAGTTATGAAATTATTGGCTTACTTCACGAAAAATTTGATACACAACAGATAAATGAGAATTTTAGAAAACGAGAGTTTGTTTTAGAGCACACCGTAGCCAGAAATGAAAAAAAAATTGTTGATTTTATTAAGTTTCAATTAACCGGCGATCGTTGTGATTTAATAAATGAACTGAAATTGGGCAATACGCTAAAAGTTTTTTTTAATATTAAAGGAAGAAAATTTGAACGGGACAATAGCAACACCAGCTACTTTTTAAACTTAGATGTTTGGCGATTAGAAAGCTTAGATACAGAAGTAGTTGAAAAAACTACTGAAACATCTAATTTAGAAATTAATGATTATTTACCATTTTAGTATACTTTTTGCTTTTGATTATACTGGAATTGAAATTTTAACAAAATTAGTAGCAATAATTTTATAATACTTAATTGCATTAAAACCATTTTTTTATATAATAAATTATTGCTCTTTATCAACATTATTGTTTTTTAATTTAATATTATGTAATAAGAATTGTTTTTGTTCAATATATAGGTTAAATTTACAACAAAGAAATACATTATGAAATTATTCAAAAATACTGTTTGGTTATTTGCCATTTGTTGTGCAGCTCTATTAGTTTCTTGTGATAAAGGTTTAGAAACTGAAATTATTTACTACGCTGACAGTGAAGGTAATGATATATACCCAATGATTAGTGAGAAGTTAGACATTCCCAAAATTCCTTTAAGTTATGATCAAAATTTCCCGAGTTATTATGGTAGAAGTTTTTCTTCGTTTGAAAATAATATAGCCACTTTAGGAAGGGTAATTTTTTATGATACCAACCTGTCTCACGATAGAAATATATCTTGCGCATCGTGCCACGACCAAAAGTTGGGTTTTGCCGATGCTAAAGCATTTAGCGACGGTGTAAATGGAAGAACTACTGCCAGAAATAGTTTAGCCTTAGGGGCAGTTTTTAGTTTTAGAGAGTATTATGGAAATCCTGCGAATGGAGGTATTCCTTTCTTTTGGGATAATAGTGCCAACACTGTTCAAGAACAATCGAAAAGAACCTTTGCCAATGAGGATGAAATGAATATGAAAATGCCCGAAGTAATTGAGCGAATAAAAGAAGAAGAATTTTACAAGCCACTTTTTGTTGCGGCTTATGGTTCAAGCGAAATTAATGAAGATGGGGTTTTGAACGCCATTAGCGAGTTTGTAAGTGCTATGGGTTCTTACGATTCGAAATATGATAGAGCATTAGCCAATCATTTTGATAATAATTCATTTTCTTTAAATAATGTACCTCATGTTGACTTTCCTGAATTTACAGTGGCTGAAAACAAAGGGAAGAAATTATATTTAAATCATTGCGCTTCTTGTCATGGTGAAACCAATGGATTTCCGGGTTTAATAGAAGCTAATAACGGTTTAGATTTAGTATATGAAGATACGGGTATTGATGGACAATCGTTGTTTAAAGTACCTACTTTAAGAAACGTAGCTTTAACCGGTCCTTTTATGCACGATGGAAGATTTGAAACTTTAGAAGAAGTAGTTGACCATTATAGCAGCAACATTAAGGCTCATAAAAACTTAAGTAGTAATTTAATGGATGGAAACAATCCTATGAAATTTAATTTCAGTAAAGAAGATAAAGAGAATTTAGTTGCTTTTCTTCATACTTTCACCGATCAAGATTTCTTAACAGCAGAAAAGTATTCTGACCCTTTTAAATAAACTGAATACATAAATTTTAAAATATTTTGAGCATATCTAACTTAGATATGCTCTTTTTTTTTGTAACCAATTACAAAAAGATCATACTTGATTTTTGAAATCGGCGTAATATCAACTTTTCATTTTAAACGAACATTTCATATTTTTGAACGTATCTTGTGATTATTTTAAAAAGTATACGTTATACATGCGAGGGGATAATTTTTTTAAATATTTTTGTTCAAATGATGAGGAACAAGCATTAGTTAATTTATATGCTTTTAAAAATGTAAATTATCCGATACTAAAAACAAGTATATATCCATTTATAAAAAACGCCACCGACGCGGCACTTACAGAAGCTGATATTATACAAGAGGTAATTATTTACTTCTGGGAAAACCGGGAGAAGATTTGCCGTAAAAATAGACAAAATTTCACTAACTATTTTCTACAAGCACTTAAAAACAAATGTATTGATTTTGAAAGAAAACATCAACATAAATTGCTGCCTAAAAAAATCAGTGAGCGGGAAAAAAAGGAAATCCGGTGGACAGAAAATTATACTCAAGATAAGGAAGATGAGTTAAAGCATGTTGGAGAATTAATTGCTTTAGAATTAGAAGTGTTGACTATTTTCGCTTTACATCAAATTAGTGATCATTTAAAATTATTGGTGGTGCTTAATTTGATAAGCACTTACAAAAAAGAGTTGCTACTTGAATTGAAAAATAAGGGTTGGTTACTCGATCAGTCTACATTAAACACAAATTTCAGCCAATATACACCGGTTAATATTTACAAACTGAAAAGCAAGGAGGTAAAGACAATGTTACGTTTAGAAGACACCCTTGTAAAACAACTAAGTGATGAAGTAAGGAAGTTTAAACAGTACCTCAAACGAAAATTAAACCGGAAAAGTTTATGGAAAGATATACAGAACAGTCATTAGTTTTTGATGACTTAATTAATTTTGTATACAACAATTTACCCAATGAGAAATTGGATGCGATGGAACAATTTCTACAACAACATGATGTATATGCCGATATTGCTGATAATTTAATTGATATCAAAAATGATCATCAATTTAGCTTAAGCGGAATTAAGCAGTTTTTAGCTATCAAGTCTAATGCCTCTCATGCCACCAAATTAGAAACTATTTTTTTTGAAGTGTTAGAAAAAAAATACAATACTATGAAACAAGGCGTAGATGATTTTAAACGTGAAATAAAAAGCTGGTTTTTACCGGCACCACCTTTAGAGTATGAAGTGGCTTTAATGAGTAATAATTTAATAGTACTCAAACCTATTAATGAAACTTCTTATGAAAAATCAATTCTATTTGAATTAGAAAAGCCCATAGAAGAAAATGACGAACTGATTGTTCATATTTTTGAAAGTGGTAATGAACAACCGATAGTAGAGTTCACTTTTAGCGAACCCATACATCAATTTACACTTGATATTGAAGAACAACAATTGCACCCCGGTTTATTTTATTGGCGCTTGCAGTTAGCCCAAAGTGGTAAAAAAGCAGAAGGGTCATTTTATGTTAAAGCTGTTTTTGATGTTTTTTAGTTGCAAGAAATGATTAATTTTGTGAATATAAATACAATTTGTAATTGTCAACATTTTATTTCAACTAATTTTTTCAATATTACATAAGTTGTGTTGTTCATTTGTTTTTAATGCTTTTTTCAACCAGGCGTAATCTAATGGGGAAAGTTTGCTTTTATAATTTTCGATATTTATTTCTTTGTTTTTGATATCTTTATTTAGTACAGTTATAAAGTGTCTTAAATTGTTTCTTGCAACTAAGTTTAATTTTTTCTCTTTGTCTAGTTTTCTTCTTATTGCTCTCAACTTATGATCAAAACCAATATGATCTCTATCGAAATAATATAATTGTAGATAGATTTTATCAATGGCAAAATTATAAGTTTTATCATCAACTGAAATTTTCAT
Source organism: uncultured Chitinophagales bacterium (assembly GCA_938023075.1). GTDB lineage: Bacteria > Bacteroidota > Bacteroidia > Chitinophagales > JAHDHT01 > CALHDG01. The sequence continues at coordinate 22,788 of CALHDG010000238.1, read as the reverse complement.
TATAATTTCCCAACATTTTTTAATGTCAAGCATATATAAATAATACCGGAGTTTGCCTAAAGCTTCGGCATGTTTCGCTAACTCTTTAGGAAATATTTTTCTACTATATTTTTTAACAACATAATCAGCTTTTTCTAAGTCGTTTTGAATTAAACAAATAGCAAGATAGTTATTATAACTATGGATATCTATTAGAGAATCTACAAGGAGATAGTTGTTTTTTTCTAAAAATTCAATATGTATTCTAAAGTGATTTGTATATTTTACTTGAGCAAAGTTTCTAATGCAATAGTTCATAAGTAGTTCAACGGTATCAATAATAATATCTTTGCTAAAATTTATGTTAAAATCATAAATGAGTTTAAAAGAATTGTTATAATATTCTTCCTTTTTAGGATGTAATAGAAGACGATATATATTGTAGTATAGTTGAATTTCTGGAATATCTTTCAGTTTTAAACAAAGCAATTTAATAATGTCTGCATCTAACTTAGTATGATTACTTTTGCCAATAATTTTTTGGCGATTTAATTGTTCACAAGCTAATCTTAATTTCTGCAATGCATAAAATGCATCCAGATTTTGTTCACTTTTTAGTAAATAGTCCTTTCTTTTAGGGTTTCTATCGTGTCTTTTTTTTTGGGTTTTTAACTCATATAATAAATATAGTTCAATTTTTTCCATTGATGTACTAGAGACAAATTCAGATGCTTTTTTCACACATTTTGTCCATAATAAGTTAAAATTTTTTTCTAAATGATGGTCATGGAAATAACTAATCAGTAAATAATTTCCCCAAAAAGTATTTTCGTGCAAAACTGTTAGTAAAAACCTGTCTATTACTTTTTGAAAAGCGGTTTTGTTTTTATTCCAATCTGCAATGGTTTTATTTTTCCAATATTTTTTTTTAAAGCTGTGTTCGTTATGGGTAATGTGTTGTCTTTTATCATCAATAAGATTTTTAAATAATTCTTTTTGTGACTTACTCAATTTACTTTTCGGAAAATCATTAAAGAATTCTAATTCTTTTAGTTGTGCATTGTCTAAATTGTTGAATACTTCAAAAAATTTGCTGATCATATAAAATAGTTTTTCTCAAATAAATTAAATAATTACAATCGTAGCAATTAAATTAATACAATAAAAGTAAAAAATTGTTTTAAAAATAGAAAACCACTTAGTGTTTCGCACTATAATTGCTTATTCTGCTTCTTTTTTAAAAAACTGATTAAGCGCCAGATACAATTTTTCACTTCCCCCTGTTAGTGCGCTTACACCTCTGCCGCCATGTTTTGGTTTTTCTTGAAACCAGGCTTCCTTAGCATTATCATCTTTATCGTTATAAATAATCACACACCAACTGTTTGCCATATCGCCGGGCATTTTATCTTGAATTATATTAGTGATATTGTTTATGTGAAAGTTTACTTTCCGTGATTTAAATTCAATTTTATCGGACATAGTGATGGTTAAAACCCCTTCGGGAGGACTACGCCAAAAATCGCACCACTTATAAGGCCTTGATCTGTACCAAACGTGTTGGAAAATGATGGGTGTTTGTAAAGGCTTAAAAATATTATAAGAATCATTATTATCCTTGTACTCAATATTCTCATCACTATATAATGAACCAGAATAATTTTCTAATAGATTTTCCCACTTTTTAAACTTACACCAGTTGCTTTTTTTTAGTAAACAATAACTACAATAAATATTTAAATTTTCTCGAAAGGGTAAATTTCCCTTCTCTCTTATTTTTAAGTGATTTCTAATAGTGTTTATGGTAGGAGTACTAAATGAATATGGATTGCCAAGCAATTCTCGTAAATCATCAGAGAATTTATTAATATCATTACACAAATCTTTCTTTTGCCGGTCACGAAACTCAAGATTAGGTTCATAAAAATCTAACATAGCATAACATTCCTTTAAAAGTCTTCTAAAACAATTAAACTCCTTTTTAGTCATAGTTTCATTATAGTTATCTTCTTATTAAATCTCTTACTGGCGGTTTTCCAAAACTTTTCGCTTAACTTCTATTTATTCCGTTTGTACTCAACATTTATCTAAACTCAAATATTTATAGTGTATTTAACTCAATTCAATATTTATGCTAAAACCGGTAAGACCTCTATACTCAGACCGGTCTGACCAATACTAATGCCCAAAATTTAACCGTCATTTGCATCAGTCGACAAAAACAAATCAAACACAACATACAAATTGTTGGATGCGGAGCGCTTCGTAATTTTTTAACTGTAAAATAATTACGATGTTTAAAACAAATTTTATCGGAACAGGTCTATTGTTATTGATAACAGTAATTCTAAGTACAAATGTAAATGCTAAAAATGAAGTATCAAAATCAAGTGAAGCTACTTATTTAAAAAGTAGTATTAATGCTAACAAACTTATCGGTCCAATTACCATGATCGAATCCATACTTAGGGTGGATACCGGAAATCCTAAAAATCCCATACAAACTGTACATTTAATAAAAGTGAGCCAATTTTACGCAAAGGTATTAACGGGTTGCGGACAATCTAAATGTCATTTTAGTTTAAAAAGTTTTCCAAAAGGTTTATACAAGGTCATTGTATATGCCGAAAATGGGAAAACCTTTCAAAGAACTATTCAGATAAATTAGTTCCGTAAGGATTTGTTTTTAGGGGCAATCGTTTAATTGATTGTCCCTTTAAACATTTTTACTATGCATAGATTTTAATATGCGAAAAAATTTATTTTGTTAAGTAAATCTTCATATTTAAAAGAATGTCAATGGGTTAACAAAAAACTATTGCTAAAAAACATCCGAATTTTTGAGAATTTATTTTGATTTATAGGTAGTACTTTTTCTTAATATTTTTCTTGTACTACTTTATACTTGCAACAAAAAATATAATGGAAGACTTAAACAAGGACACTTTGAATGATACGAACGAACAATTGGACGAATCGATAAACGCCCAGTCACAAATAAACGATTTAGAAACTGCTAAAAATTTAAATAACAACACAACGGAGGGAAGCAACGAAGAAATTGAGTTTGTTGTTGAGAATGTAGAAAATATAATTACTAAAAGTATTGTAATTGATGAGCAACCAGAATTAACCGATGAAAACTTTTTTACCAATGCACAATCAAATAACAAAACTCAAACTATGCTAAATCAACTAAACAGTTTACAACAAACATTTAACGAAAAACTAAAGATTGATAAACACAAAGATGCAATTATAGATAAACTGCACGTAGAAAATCAACAGTACAAAAATGATCTCATCAAAAATGTAAGGAAAGATATTTTAAAAGATCTGATGTTTTTGATTGATGATATTAATAAGATTATCAAAAAATATGAAAGTGAACCAGAAGTAGAAAAAAGTCAAGCCAAACTACTGCGCTATTTTAAAGAGGTGCCTGAAGAAATAGAAGAACTACTTTATAAATACGATGTAGTATCCAAGCAACTAAATATTGGAGATTCGTTCGATCCCCAGTTTCATAGAGCATTAAAAACTGAAACAACCGTCGATGAAACCAAAGATAGAACTATTGCTGCTGTTTTAAAAAAGGGCTATATGTGGTTAGATGAAAAATTCAGGCAGGCAGAAGTAGTGGTATATAAATACGAACCGGCTGAAGAAATGGATGAAATGGCTGATTCTGCTGTAACAAAAACTAATAACCCTAATGAAACACTAAGTGAACAATAAAATATTTATAAATAATTATATAAAAATAACTTTATGGAAAAAGTATTTGGAATTGACCTTGGCACCACTTATTCGTGCATAGCCCATATTGATGAATTTGGCAAACCGGTTATTATTGAAAATGCAGAAAACGAACGAACCACACCTTCGGTAGTATTTTTTGAAGAAGGTAATGAAAGTGTTATTGTAGGCAACACTGCTAAAAATGCTTTAGAAACCGACCCTGAAAAAGTGGTTTCCTTTATTAAAAGATTTATGGGCAACCCCAATTATCCTGGTTTTGAACACGATGATAAAACTTATACACCCGAATCCATATCTGCCTTAATATTGAAAAAACTCGCTAAAGATGCCGGTGAAAAATTGGGAACTGAAGTAAAAAAAGTGGTGATTACCTGCCCCGCATATTTTGGCAATAATGAAAGAGAGGCTACTAAAAATGCAGGAATTATAGCAGGTTTAGATGTATTAGCTATTATAAACGAACCAACCGCCGCTGCCATTTCTTATGGAATTGAAAACGAAGGTAACCAAACAGTTTTAGTGTACGATTTAGGTGGTGGTACTTTTGATGTTACCATCATTAAAGTATCAGAAGGTAAAATAGAAGTAGTTGCTACAGGAGGTGACCACGAACTCGGTGGCAAAAATTGGGATGAAATAATTATGATGCATTTTGAAAGTAAGTTTAAAGAACAAGCCGGTGTTGAAGCTGATCTTTTTTCTGATGTTGAAACTGCCGGCGACTTACAATTAAAATCAGAAAATACTAAAAAAGACCTCACTAACAGAGATAAGGTAACTGCAAAAGTTATTCACGAAGGAGATAAAGAAAACATTACCGTTACGACTGAAGATTTTGAAAACCTAACAGAAAGTTTAGTAGCCCAAACCATACAATTGACCAACGCCACTATTGAGAGTGCTAAAAATAAAGAAGGTGGTATTGACCAAATTGATAAAATATTAATGGTAGGTGGCTCAACTAAAATGCCCATGATAAAAGCAGCTTTAGAAGAAAATTATCCTAACCTTCCAATTGAATCACATAAACCTGATGAAGCGGTTGCCTTAGGGGCAGCATTGTATGCACAAAACATTGAACACTATAATTCATTAATTCAATTAGCCAAAGAGCAAGGGGTAGATGTAAACAATCTTGAAGATGTAAAAGAGGCAGTGAAATCGGGTGAGTTGGATACCAGCAATTTAAAATTTAGCTTGCCAGATGGTGGTGTAGATAATCTTACCGAAATTATTAATGTAGTGAGCAGAAGCTATGGAGTTGGCGCATTAAATAGGACTCAAGAAAAGAAAATTTTTAACCTTATAAAAAAAGATACCGCTTTACCAATTGACGTTACTCAACAGTTTGGAACTCAGTACAAAGATCAAACTGTAGTAGCTATTGAATTATATGAAAACGAAAAATCGGAACAAGAAGTTGAAATAGAGGAAGGTTTAAAATTGGTAGACGGTAATATTGAAGGCATAACGCCCGATCTTCCGCAAGGCTCGCCTATTGAGGTTTCATTTAAACTAAATGAACAAGGTTTGTTAGAAGTGTTGGCTAAAGAAGAAAGTAGTGGTAAAGTACTAAGGTTAGAGTATCAAAGCGATGCTGTTTTAAGTGATGAACAAGTTGATGAAGCAGCAGAATTAGTTGGCTCTATAGCAGTATCTTAAAAAAAAAAAATTTGAAAAATAATGAACGAACCTGTTGCTATAGGCATTGATCTCGGTACTACATATTCTGTTATATCTTATATAAATGAATATGGCTTACCCGAAATTGTTACCAATACAGAAGGCGATGCCTTAACGCCTTCTGTTATTTGTTTTGAAGAAAGCAATACCATTGTTGGGGAAGAAGCTAAGGCTCATCAAGCTTTAGGTGAAGAAAATGTAGTTGCTTTCTTTAAAAGAAATATGGGAAATGCCAATTATGCATTTATTACCAATGATGCGGAATTTAATGCCAAAAACCTTTCAGCCATTTTATTGAAAAAATTACGTGCGGATATTCAGCAATTTTTAAGACACAATAATTTTAAAACCGTTATTACAGTACCAGCTTACTTTAATAATTTTCAACGCAACGAAACTATTGAAGCAGCACAACAAGCAGGGCTTGATGTAATAAAAATTATTAACGAACCTACTGCTGCAGCCTTGGCGTTTGGCATCAATAAAAATAATAGTAAAACAGCCCAAAAAATTTTGGTTTATGATTTAGGAGGTGGAACTTTTGATGTAACTGTTATTGAATTAAACGAAGATACTGTTAAAGTTTTAGGCACGGGAGGTGATCACGAATTAGGTGGTAAAGATTGGGACGACCGCATATTGTTGTTAGTGGCAGATTTATTTAAAGATGAGTTTGATGAAAGCCCGTTAGATGAAATTGAAAGCTTTAACGATTTAATGATTAAAGCAGAACAACTGAAAAAACAACTAACCGATAGAAAGACGGCTAAGATTAACATTGTTTACAACGGTAACAAAGGCAAGTATGAAATTAGTAAAGATGATTTTGAAAATGCCTCTGAAGATCTTTTAGAACGTACTAATCAATTATGCGAAAAAGTATTGACAGATATTGGGTTAAGTTGGAACGATTTAGATGGTGTTTTAGCGGTAGGCGGTTCAACTAAAATGCCCATGATCAATAATTGGATCTCCAACATTTCAGGCAAAGCCCCCATTACAGGTATTAATGTAGATGAAGCCGTTGCAAAGGGTGCTGCTATTCAGGCATACTTAGAGCTGCAAAAAAATAGAGGCAGTTTAAGTTTTAAAAACAACAATAACAACAAGCCATTGTTAGGAGGCATTAGTATTATACAAGATGTGATGAGCCACAGCTTGGGTATGATAGCAGAAAATGAAGACCGTAGTCGCTACATTAATACTATTTTAATACCTAAAAACAAAACTATACCTGTTGCCGAAACTCAATCTTACCAATTAAAAACGTCTGCTTCCAACAATAACGAAATGGAAGTGTACATGACGCAGGGTGAAAACGAATATCCAACCTTAAATAAAATATTGGGGAAATATGTATTTAACAATATCGAACATCAGCCTAATGGAAAAACGCTAATAGAGGTAAGCTATAAATACAATGCCAATGGAATGGTTGAAGTAGAAGCCAGTCAAAAAGAAAACGGCAAAAATCTTCCGCTAACCATTGAACCAGTGCCTGATGATCTTTCTTGGTTAGATACTGCACCAAAAGATCATACAACAACAATTGAAGGTCAGCTCAATATTGTAATTGCTATTGATTTGAGCGGTAGCATGCGAATGGACGGTGGTAAGCCTTTAATAGAATCTATTAAAGCAGCCCATAAATTAGTAGACAAACTTAATTTAACTAATACGAAAGTTGGTGTAGTGGGTTTTGCCGATGACACACAAGTTGTATGCCAACCCAATAACCAGATCAAGGAAATATCCGCCTCAATTAATCGCTTGAGTTTTATACTTCGAAACCAGGGAACGCATGCTAATCCTTTTGAAGATTGTTTCAATAGCTTAATACATTTAGAGGGTAAAAAATTTATTATTGTTTTAACGGATGGGGCATGGTTTAAAAAACGTCCGGCACTTCGGTCTGCCCAAAAGTGCAAAGAGCAAGATATGGAAATTGTGGCGATTGGTTTTGGTGATGCTGATGAACGTTTCCTAAAAGAGATTGCCACTTCTGATGAAAATGCTTTGTTTACCAACTTAGATCAAATTGTTACTTCCTTTTCAAAAATTGGGCAAGTACTTTCTAATGAAACTGCTGGCTTAGCTGTAGCAGAAAGTGGAAAGAAGGGTGGAATATTTAAACTGTTTAACTAAAAAATATGGACAGAGAAAACTATTTCATATTATTAGATATTGATCCAAGGATTAGGGATACAAAAATCATTGCGGATGCAATCAAAGCTTTTAAAATAAAGGCGACAAAAAAAAGTGCGCATCCAAATGCTGTAACTAAGGCTGAAGGTATGGCAGAGATGAAGATGGCGAAAGATATAGAAGTATTAATGAACGACCGAACAAAAATAGAAGAAGAAGCCAAAGCTGCTATTATAAAAAAGAAAGCTCTTTTAGAAAACACCAGAAAAGAACTTGAAAAGAGGATTCAATACTTAGTCAACAAAAACACGATTGGTAAAAAAGTACTTGAAAACTTACTAAAAAAAGAATTTAAATCAGTTGATGTTCTGCTATTTAAAACCTGGTTCCCAAAAATAAACATTACCGAAGAAAAGAAAGTTGAAACAAATTATAATGATCCATATAAAGGAATTAAACTTATAGCCAATTACAACCAAATTGTAAAGCAGTTAAACGTGAATGGTATTAACAAAAAAGATCTGTATGATTTTTTAGATGCACCATCGCGCGGTAAAACATCCATAAAAGAATTACAAAGAAAAGCTGACGAAAAATATAAATACTATAACGAAAAGGCAGATAAAAATGACCAGAGTGTTTCTATTGGACAAAAGTTAGCAGGTGAGTGTAAAACTATTTTTAAAAATGAAGATGGTATTGATAGATATGAGGCTTCAATTGCTAATTATGAATATAAAGGTTTATTAGAAATAGTTGATTTAAAATGTTCCGAAACTAAAATTATTGATGATCAAACTTTTAACAAATTGCTTAAATACGCGAGTGATCACAGTCTGAAAAAAGAAGCTGCTTTATTCAAAATTCAAGCATATTGCCAAAAGAAAAAATTTGTTTTTACGCCTTTAAGCGATACTCAACAAGCACAAAAGAGTTGCAATTTTTGTCATCATTATCCGATTAAAAAAACCGACCGTTACTGTCCTTCTTGTGCTAACCCAACTGTAGTTGATTGCCCAAAGTGTAATACCAATCAAGATACCTCAAATAAAAATTGTACAAAATGTGGCTTTGCTATTGGCGATATGCCTGAAGCTTTAGCACTTATTAAGCAGGCAAAGCAATATTTAAATAATGATTGGCAAAAGGTGAAAACCTTATCTGAAAATGCGTTAGACTATTGGCCCAAAAATAAAGAGGCGATAGATTTACAAAATAAAGCAGATCAAAAAGCTAAAGAAAGCATTCAACAAATACAAAGCCTTAACAACCTAATATACGAAAGGAAACTATATACCGCAAAATCAAAACTAAATGCCATTGTAAACTATGAACAAAATGTAAACCTGAAAAAAATTGATTTAACCATCACCAAAAAAATAAAACAGATTGACCAATTAATTGTAAAAGCGGGGAATACCAAAAACAACGATCAAAAATTAGTTTTTTTTCTACAGGCAATTGCCATCGCAAAAGATTGTAAAATTGCCATTGATGCTTTAGATAAAATACCCCCCTCGGCTCCTAAAAATTTAACAGTAACATCTGTTAATGGTGGCTTCAAATTAAACTGGAAAGTCCCTAAAAATACCAAAGGTGTTGAATATGCAGTAATACAATCCATTAACAAAATACCAAATACTTACTTAGATGGAAAAGAACTCGACTTGGTTAGCACCAATGCCTTCATGGCTTATCCAAAAACAGAAAATGGAAACATTTGTTATTACGCCATCTTTTCAAAAAGAGGAAAAACCTATTCAACTCAAGCAGCAATAAGTAAAGGCGATGTGTTGATTACACCTTTACAAGACCTGAGCACAAAGCCGGCAGAAAATAGTATAGTGGTCAATTGGAAAGCTATTGGTAGATTTAAAGCTATTGACATTGTTCGAGTTGATGGAAACAAGAAAACCAAAATCACCACTTTTAAAAAAGGTGGATTTACAGATAATAATTTAATAACTGGCAAAAATTATCAATATGAAATTAAGGTGCTGTATGAAAATGCTGACTGTAAAATAATTACCGGACCAGTTAAAACAATTAGTGTTACGCCACAAGCTCCTCCTAAACCGGTTATAAATTTTAATTATAAAATAGCAAACAAAGTACTTTACTTCACTTGGGAAAACTCCTCGAAGCAGGCTCAAACGGTTGTTTACCAAAGCAATAACCTATTCAACTTTAACAAAGGCACTATTTTTAATATAAACCAATTATCACAATACGGTAAGCCACTTCAAAATCAAAGTAACGAAAGTGGGCAAAGCCCGCTTGATTTCCAAGGGGTTAATTATTTTATTCCCTTCTGTATTTTAGCAGATAATGCCGTTTGCGGTAAAGTAATAGCCATCACTAATATTGATGAAGTTGAAAACGTCAATAAGCAAAAAGGAAGTAGCTTTTTAAAACTAACATGGGATTGGCCTCCAATAATAAAACAAGTAAAAGTGAGCTGGGCTTTCGGTAATTTTCCAGCCAACGACCAAAATAGTAGAATTATCAGCCTTTCAGAATATCAACAGTATAATGGTTTTGAATTTAAAAACCCATTGGATAAGACTTATTACTTTTTAATAAAAACTATTTCAAATGATGGGAATTCGAAACCCATTGAATCAAAAGGAAAAGAAATTATTGTAACTGCTGGCAAAGCTAAACGGATTAAATACGAAATTAAAAAGAGCTTTTTGAGTGGTAAAAGAGTCATTATCGAATCTGACAATGGTATACCCAATATGATTTTAATTGCTAAAAAAGGAAAGCGCGCACCCTTTAACAGAACCGATGGAGAAGTGATCTTAAATGTAGATAAGAAAGAAAACGGAGCTGGTAGAGTAGAAAAGAAAATTCCAAAAAACTATGTCAATAAAAATTACAGTGTACGGTTGTTTTTAAAAGAATCAACCGAAGCTGAAATGTATAGAATTGTATCTACCTCTGAATCATTAAATATTTAATATGCCAAAAAAATTTACCTGTCCATATTGTTTTGAAAATTTTGCAGTTAAAAAAGTACAACATCGTTGTAACAGCGATGTAAAGGCTTGTGCTTTAGAACCCGACGATAAGTTAAGTGCTTTTGAAAATCTATCAACACCAAAGTTAGAAAAGCGAGTGATTGAGAAACCTAAATTTAGCTTGGCTTCTTTATTTTCATTTAACAAAAAAGTAAAATGCGATCAATGCAATGAAACTACCTTTAAAAAAGTATGCCCGAATTGTCATAACAATTTACCCAGAACAATAGGTAAAGAAAAATCGGTATTTTTTGCGGTGGTTGGTGCAAGGTCAACCGGCAAAAGCAATTACATCGCTGTATTAATAGATCAGTTAGAAAATAAACTCTGTACCAAATTTAACAGCGATTTAACCGGATTAGAAAATGCAAGAAACATTTATAAAGATCGCTACAAATCGTACTTAGATAACAATACACCAGTACCTCAAACGGAAAAAGGAGTTATTCCGCCAATGAACTGGAGTTTGAAATTTTTGAAAGATAATGGCAAAATCGGTAAATCATTAACCATTTCTTTTTTTGATACAGCAGGAGAGCAGTTAGATTGTGCAGATCTTTTACACAGAGAAAATAAATACATATACAATTCATTCGGCATAATTTTATTGGTAGATCCTTTGCAACTAAAAACCGTAAGAGCAAGGCTAAATGGTAATATTGATTTAGATGATGTGAATACAGCCCCTAATCAAGTTTTGGAAAATGTGATTGCCTTAATTCAACAAGCGAGGGGTTTAACTGGCAATCAAAAAATTCAAATTCCTATTGCTGTAGTTTTTTCAAAAATAGATGCGGTGTATGATATTATTGATGAAGACAATCCATTGAGATATACCAGCGACCATGAAGGTTACTTTAATCTACACGAGTTTAACGATGTAAATACCAATATGCAAAGTTTGTTAGACGAGTGGAACGAGGGGGAAGCCTTTATCAGAAAGGTTGAAACTGCATTTAAACACTATGCATTTTTTGGAGTTTCAGCTTTAGGTTGTCACCCGGGTAAAGCCAACAAAATTGCGCACTTAGAACCAAAGCGGGTTGAAGATCCATTTTTATGGTTGCTACATAAAAACAAGTTTATAAAAGCTAAAAAGAAATAACTGATGGAATTTTTGCAAGCGTACTATACCTCGTGCCGGATGGGGCAATCAAACCCAGGCTTTCAATTTTATTCTTACTCAAAAGAAATTACTTCAGAAGAACTTGTTGAAATTGAAAAGTTGACCGTTTACAACAAGCCATTATTGTCTATTGAAAATGATAATTTGCCTATTTCTATAATATATAAAAAACTCGAAAGCGGGAAATACTTAATAGCTTCAACCAAATATATTGGTAAAGATTATGCCGGTAGCAGAACGGAAGGCAACCGGTTTACACACGCATTAGTACAAGCTAATGGCGAAATACATAGTATTGGTACACTCATGAATAACATCAATTTTAAACATGGTCTTTCTGATGAAGAATCGGGTATTGAAACTAAGCCGGAACTATTGTCAATTTTGAAACTAAGTGAAACAACAAACGAAGCCGACTTATACGAGATTAAATTATTATCTGAAATATTTAATAATAATGACAAATTAACAAAGCAGTTAGCTTTACTATTTGCCTCAAACATTGAAAAAATTGAAACTGGTAGAAAAATTGTTATTGCAGATAATAGTAAAGATATTAGCCTGTTAATCAGGGCTATGTTTGCACTCTTCCCAAATCATTTAAGCCAACAAATTTATTTTAAAACATATAGTAAAGACCCAAGCCGGGAAGATTATGATATTGTTGGCACCTGTATAGAAGGAGTAAATTTTGATTTTAACAATGAAATTGCCGTTAGTCATCAATACTATGTAATTCATCAAAATTTAGTACAATCAAGTAAAGTTGAATTAAATGAAAATTTCAAAAATTCGATACTTACCTATTTTTTATATACTCCAGATCAAGTAGTAGCGTTTAAAAATTTTATAGTTGAATATTTAACCTATGAACAGCTAAATAAGGATTTTTATGGCTTAGCCAATTTGTTTGTATTTAAAATAAATCAACCACAAATACCTTCAAAAGAATATGAGCAATTGTTAAGGCTTATTGAGCAATATGCTAAAAAAGAAAAAATTGATCTGTTGATTGAGCTTTTCAAACCTTTTGAACAAATAATTGAATCTTTTAAAATTGATGGTGAAACTCAATCGCCAGAAACAACATTAGAAATAGCAAATAAAATTTTCGCTATTCTGTTTAAATGCTTTTCAAAATTAAGTTCAACTAATTTAAAAAACGAGATCTTAAAGTTTTGGTTTGCATCGTGGGAAATTTTCTTCAAACTCAATAAAGAACAATTAGAACCAGCACTTCGAAACATCATTTCTCAATGGAGCGTAATTCAGCAATTGGAGTATTCGATTACTTATCTTGAAAGCAATGAAATATTAGACTACAATTATTTAAAAACTGCCCAATATTCAATTCTTTATAGCGCAGGTTTACTTAACTGTGCTAAGCCAACCGAGTTCGATTTTATTTATACTCCTATGCGCAATAATATTAGCGGCAATATCAACTTACTGATAAAACATATTGATGATCAGCAATTTATGTTACCCCATTTGTGTAAAATAGTCTATTTAAATTTAGAGGAAGAAAAGCGAAACGAATTGATAAATAATATGTATAACGTTTGTTCTATCAAAAATTCATTTGAAGTGGTTGAACAGCATTTCTCAACATTAGAAGACAAAGGCATCTTATTTCATTTATTGGGTGAGAAGTTCAAACAAAAAGATAGAGATAAAAAAACCTTTTGGAATGTGTATGAAATGCATTTTAAAAATAAGCAAAATCCTATTGAAGACTTTCGAACTTTTTTTGATGGTTATTTAGAATATAATAATGATTTTGATGAAAATGAGTTGAAAAAATTAATGGTAATTGCTAAAAAAATCGATTGCGAAAAGCACATAAATCATTTAGTATTTGCTATTGAAGAATTTTTCACTTTTGATAAGCCAAACGAAATAGATAGTAATAGAATTCAATATCTAAAAAACCTGTGTAACGTTGATAAAATTTTTACTGAAAATAAATTTTATTCGCTGTTAGAAAAAATTTATGATTTAGATAAATCTTCTAATACTCAATTGGCTGCCATTCTAACAGAAGAATATATTTTTAGAATAAAACAATTAAGTATACAAAAACTTAAAAGCCTGCATAAGTGGTTGCTAAATCTATTAATTGAAAAAACAAAATCCAATGAAGATTTTGATGCTTTATTTTTTTATACATATAAAATAAATAGTACCGTCGCTATTAAAGATGAACTTTTTGACAAGTTGATAAAAGTACTAAAACGGAATAATTATCAAAATAAATTATTTACTGAATATATTGTATATGCAAAAAATAGTGATAACCAATGTCAAAAACATTTTAATAACTTCTTAAAAGATAGACTTCCTAAATTATCTCCAACTAAACTAAAAGCATTGTTAGAATATACCAATAGTGTTTTTATTGGTCAAGGTTCAAAATCATCAAATGATTTTACTAAAGCGCTAATAAAGGAAGCTAAGACTCGAAGCGAAAGTAAACCAATAGAAATTTTTAAAAGTAAACTCAAAAATATTTTCACTAAAAAAAATAAAAACGATGAAAAATGAAATGCAAATACAAGAGAATAATATTTTTTACCTCTTTCTGGTCATTGCTATTATCTATTTAATTATCCAATTAATAAGATTTGTTTTGCTGCCAACCCTTTTTGTTGTTGGTTCAGCAGGTACCTTATATGGTGGTTTTATATCACTTAAAAATTATGTCAAATCTTTTCAACAAAATGTTTCATTTGAAAAACCAAAAGGCGTATGAAAGCTCAACCAGCAATTAAAAGTTATTATTTTGGCAAAGGTTATAGAGACCTTTGGGGAACTATAAAAGACTCGTGGAAGCATAACACAAAAGATGCAGGAAATTTTTTCTTAAAAGCAGCACAATGCGGACCTTATGCGCTAAGGTTTGATGCTACTATTGATAATATTAAAAAGATGTTCTTCCACATAGCAGCATTATCTGTATATGTATTTGGTGGCTTATGGTATATAATTTTAAGTAGCCTACATATTCTCTTCTTAGGTACATTATTTATTGGTGTATACATTGGCTTTAGTGGCTTATGGCTGTTCGATAGAATTTACCGGTGGTACTATAAATTATTCAGAGCATGCCCGGTTTATCATAAAATTGATTTACCCATATATTATTGCTCTAATATTAAATGTGGTAAAAAGCACGATGAACTGCGCCCCGGACCTTATGGAATATTGAATCGTACTTGCGAATGTGGCGAAAAATTACCTACTTCTTTTTTAAATGGTAGAGAACAACTATACAGCGTTTGTTCTTTTGAAAACCCTGATGGCACTATTTGCGAAGAAGAAATTAAAGAAGGTGATTTAACCAAACCAATTATCATTCCGTTTTTAGGAACAAGATCAACTGGTAAAACTTGCTATAAAATTGCATTGACCAAACAGATCGAAGAAAATAAAGCTTGGAAATTTGGGTTTGAAAACGATAATATTTCAAGAGAATTTAAATTGAGCTTAAATGACTTTAAGCAAGGAAATAACCCGGGGCAGACCAATGAATTTTTACCTAAATTTTTTGAGTTCTGCTTAGAAAAAGATACCATTAAACATCGTAGAAAAATACATTTACTTGATCCTGCGGGAGAGTTATTTAGCCCTACTACTTCTGCCGGTAACAAAATTAAGAAATTGCCATTCGATTATTTTGATGGAGCTGTTTATATAATTGACCCGTTTGCCATAAAAGCGGTAAGAGATCAATATGGGGTTGATGAAAATGACGCAACAATTAAACCTGCCGGTAACGGGCAATTCGAAATTTTTGAAGAGATAATAAATACTTTAAAAGAAAATTTTCCAAAATTTAAAGATACGCAAACCAAAGTTCCATTAGCTATTGTCATTAACAAAGTTGACAACTTTGATTTAGAAGACAAATTGGGAGAACAAGCTGCTACCGATTATAAATATCAAAATAAATTAAAAACGATTGAAGCGGCTTATAACAAACTTTGTGAACAGTTTTTGTTAGATAATGGACAAGGCAGCATTCTTCAAAAATTAAAAGTCAACTTTCCAAAGTATCAATTCTTCACAATAAGTACTACCGAGTTTCGACGGGTAGACGCACCTTTTATTTGGTTAATGAATCAGGTGGATAAAGATTTTATGAAATGAGTGGAATTGTAATGACATTGTTTGCAATCTTATTTTCTCTATGGTTGCTTCTCCATATTATAAGTTTTAGATTCTTAAAAAGTAAAAAAACAAACAATAATTGGTTTTGGATATTACCAGCAATTATCTTGTTTCTTGTAATATATCCAACTATAATGAGCACGCTCGCTAAGTATGATGGATTCAATATTTTCCTTTTTGGCTCAATTTCAGTTATACTATTATTTATGCTGCATTTTGGTGGGCTGAAAACTAAGCTGAGTGTGCTGACTTTAGCAGCTTTAGCAGTATTAGCCTTCAATTATTTTGATGAAAATTTTACAGCAGGAAATTGCACTGCCATCAACAGTTACGGACAAAGTTATCAAACTGTTTGTAGCGATTTAGACATAGTTGATATCTACGACCCTAAATGTTCAAGCTATCATTGCTACAGTGTTGTGTCAGAATTATGTGATACACGTTTAAACCCAAACTGTTCTATTGAAAATGCTTATAATAAAATGTTGAATAGAGCAGATAGACTTGCGCCTACGAATGATAAGAAACCAGTAAAAAATGACTGTAGGGTGGTAATGCTCGACAATGTACCTTGGTGGTTCAATTTCTTAAATACCAATCCTGTTAAAGTAAAGAAATTAGAGCAATCGAACTCAATAATTAACTACACTTTAAAAGGTCATATGTTTCATCCGGGCAAAGTACACCGAAAAATTTATCAAGCCGGAAGCAAAGTTTATGTGCAAACTATGGGTGAGGGAGAAGGTAAATTAAAATGGCTAAATAATAACAATTTATATATGAATGCTATATGGAAACCGGTTGACAAACGACTTAAAAAATCAATATAAAACGATAACATAAAACAACATCATGAAAAATAAACTATTCATACAATTTCTATTAGGTGGTGCCATAGGTGCACTACTATTTTGGCTAATTATTGAACCCTGGAAAAACGATTATGGCTTTCTACGCGATTGGATGATCCTCTTTTTTGTGGCTTTAGGCATCACACTTGGGCTAACAACTTTAAAATACATTATGAATAATGAGTTTAGTGGAATCTTATATCTTTTGAAAAAATACGTAATTTACATTGTATTATTGGGAGCTACATTACTCATCAAACTACTGTTTATGGGTTCGCCTGTTATAGAAAAAGATACTTTACAGGAAAACCGGGTGTTGTTGTTAGATACATCGGGCAGTATGCGGGGTACAGCTATTAGCAAGCTCAAAGCAGCAGTAAGTGAATACTTAGACATTTTAAAAAAATCTGAAAGTATAGATGAAGTGGGTTGTGTAACTTTTGACACCTACACCAATGTACTGAACAATCAAAGCAATCAGTACGACGATATTATTCTAAAAACCCGTGGCATTTATGCTAATGGTGGAACTAAAATGCTACAGGGCATTCAAAAATCTATTGATATACTCAACGGTTCAACTACAAACATTCCTAAAGAAATTATTTTAGTTTCGGATGGTATACCCGAGCAGGTAAATGACGTAATTAATTATGTGCAAACTATTGAAGATGTAAAAGTTTCTACTATTGGGGTAGGAAGAAAATACGACCGCCGTTTGTTAGAGTTTATCGCACAAACAACAGGTGGTCAATTCTTTCCGGCAAATAATGTAGCGCATTTAATGAATGTATTTCAAGATTTGGGCGGATTGACCCGAAAATCGAGCTTACCCTGGTGGAAAGTATTGCTTGGTTGGACGATGTTCGGTTCTGTCATCTCTGCATTAATTGCTTATCTAAATAGATGTACTTTTAAAGAAGCCATTTCGGCTATAATACCCGGTGGTTTAATTGGCGGTTTTGTTAGCTCTATCTTTTTCTTATTAACAACAGCCATTAGCAGCGGTTCAAACGCCTCCTTGCGGGGAGTTAGTTTTGTAATTCTTGGTTTGATAATCGGCACTTCAATTTACTTAACCATTGAGCGCTTTGTAAAGCAAAACCCTGAAGAAGGTATTGTATTGAAAGAGCGAGTTGGTGGTTTGCAGTTTAAATGATTTTATGTTTACATTAACTTACTTATTAATTTTTGGTCGATATTTTTTTAATGTAGGAACTAAAATTTGAAAAATCTAATTCTACTTTCTATACTTGCAGCATCATTAAGTACACTTTATGCAATTGAAACAGGCAATAAAATTCACAGTCTGTTTTTAGTAGCATACTTTAGTTTTTCTCCACTTTACATTTTTAAAGCTGAAAGCCTGAAAGATAAAATTTACAATCTCATAATTTTGTTGATGTTATTTTGTATTTCTCAAATAGAATCGTTGGTAATATATAAGATTTGTGATAAAGATTTCAGTTTATTACATTGGATTGTGATAACGTTAATTATTTACTACAAGTATTATTTAATTAAATACTATATGTTTTATAGAATGACATTATTTGTATTTGTTGTAAGCTGTTTATTTTTTCTGCCAGTAGCATATTGTATAGGTTTCGAGATTTTAAATTAAATATTATTAATTATAAAGAGAGGAGATAGATTTAATTATAACCTTCCATTTTTCCCATAAACAACATGCCCTGCCCAAAATTTAGGATGGCTGTCTTCTGCTTTTCTCAACAATAGTTTGGCTTGCCTAAGTGCTGTGTAGAAGTCTGACTGCTGAGTGGTTAAAAATGCAAAAAAGGAAGCAATCAGTTGAGCAGAATATTTATCGGATACTTTATATAAAGTTTGAATAACGTTAAGACTACCGGCGGCAAAAAAAGCTCTGCCCAAACTTAAGTAACCTTCGCCAAAAACATTTTTCCCTTTGCCACTATCGCACATATTTAACACCACCAATTGGGCTTGCAGGTTTTGACTGATCACTTCATGATAACTAAGATAGGTAAAATTTTCACCAGTTTCATCATACAGCAAAATACCTTTATCCGATTCTGCGTGAGCGGAAATTAAAATATAATCAGCCCTAAGGCATTGTTTTTTATATGTTTTGGTTTGTGCTGCTTGATTTTCTAACAAAGTTATATTAATAAAATGTTTACTTAATAAAGTGGATAATTTTGAAACCATTAAAGCATTATATAATAAAGGTGCAGCGGTCTGTTGAAAGTTTTTATGCATTAAGTTATACAAGGCATGCTTCGATATGAGAATGGGTTGTTCCTCATCTAATAGAGATAAATCTATTTTTTTGGCATCATATTGTATTAAAGATTGTGTGCCAGAATTCATTTCGGTAAGGCTCACTTCTTTCAACAGGGCTTGTTGTTCTTGTTGAATATGCTCATACTCCTGCAAAGTTTTAGTACCCAAAAAATTAGGTGATAGATATAAAAATTGATCAGAAGATGTGGTATGAACTGTTTGCCGGTTCACATACAATAAATAGGTGGAAAAGGTATAAGCAAAGGTGTAGTGATCAATTAGATAATTAATTTCGTTATAAGTTTGGATTGTGTTGCTCTCCTTCACCAAAGCTTCAAAAGGTAAGGCATTTAAAAAACCGTCGGGAGCAATAATTAAAGTAGTTTCAGTTTCAATAGATTTTATATAAGGCAAGATCAGCTTTTCACTGATGTTATAAGCAGCTTTTTGATAGTTATTATATTGATTCGGTTGATAAATATTAAAATGATGTTTCAACCAATGATCAACACTTTGTTTTAATTGTTTGGTGTTTTCTGCGGAAACAAAGTCAAAATATATAGCATCATTTTTTGAAAGCCGGTAAATAAATATACCTTTTTCACCAACTGAATATTCAATAATGGTTTCGTTTGCTTTTATAATCGATTGAATTTGCTCGATACTATAATTTACATCACTTTCACTTAACCATTTTTTGTGCATTTCTTCTAACAACACCAAAGCTTTGCTGCTGTTTGCATAGGCAAAAGCTTTTTCTGCATAGTCAATTTTTGAGGTGGCTTTGTATAAATACCAGCAAGCTAATTGACCGGTGTGGTATAAATTTTTGGAATAATACGCCAATGAGAATTTGCTTTCTTGTCCATCATAAGTTTTGCGTATTTCATCAAAGTAATAGGCTATTTCATCAATCGTTTTTAAACAAATTTTTAAAAGTTGTTCATCTTTATTATGGTGTTGAAAACAGGCGACTAAAGCAGCTGATTTGGCAGCAAACGGTTCAATTATAAGTTTTTGCATTTTAGCAAAATCAACTTCTCTTATGTTTGGATTATCTTCAATTTTTAAGGAATGGAAATTTGGAAATACATATTGAAAAGACTGTTGTGCAAACTTGATAGCTGCTTTGTAGTTGCCCGATATTCTGCTTAAGGTACTCTTACCATACAGCAAATTGGTTTTTAAGTATTGATAAATATCTTCTATTTTTTTAATCAATTGTTCTGCTAGTATTAGTTTTTCTTCAGCTAAAGCATATTGATTTAAATGCATATAGCACATACTGATGGTTATTAAAAGGGTGCTTAACTGAACCTTTACATAGTTATGCGTTTTGTCTCCTTTTAATTGTTTTTGCACAAAATCATTATAGGTTTCAAAATGATGTAAGCCTGCTTTCCATTGCTTTTGTTTAGTAAATAAAGCCACAATATTATTCATAAGGGCAAGCTTTGGCCCATCTAAATTTGAATCTTTTTTATAATATTTTAAAATAGAAAGGCTTTTCTTGAAATGAATTAAAGCCTTATCATATTTACCAATGGCTCGATAAACTAAGCCATAACTATTGTGCATATTAGCGTGTGTATTTATTTGAAAGTAATTTGGATGTTCATAATTAAATGGGGCAAACATATTATTTACCTTGTTTAAGGTAGCAATTGACGATTCGTGATTACCGTGCTGATAATCAACACCGGCAATACCCAATAAGGCATAAACAATAACGTCGGTGTTTTTTTGATGTAATTGCTCTGCGCTCATTAATGTTTCGAGTAATTCATGATTACTCCTTTGTAAACTTTCATTTTTCCAACCTAAATGTGCAATGTTTCCTTTAAGATAATCAAAATCAGCCAGCGGATTGTGCACTATTTTTTTTCGAAAATGCATAAAAGCTTTGGTAGCCTGTAACATACAATCCGATTCGCCATCATCAATATGTTTCATTAAAAAGGCTTCTAACTCTTCTAATTTAGCTTGATATTGATGTAGCCGTTTAGACTGTTCAGACGTTAAAGATAAGGTTTCAAGCTCGTCAATTAGCTTGTCAAGTTCTGCTTGCATATTATAAAATTTATATAATTCTTCTATGCTAAATTAAAGAAAAATAAAATAAAATTTTATAGTAATGTGATTATTTTAATAGAAGTTGTAAACTATTCGTATTGCTATGAAAACAAACTTTATTACATTTGGTTAAAGCGGTATATCAATCCTAATAATTGGGATGCCAACCGCCAGAAAGCAAAAGGTATGAGTAAAGCTGCTAATGAGCTAAATGTATTAATGAATAAACTAAAGTCAAACTACCAATCTATCGTTGATGAATTAGAGGTAAAAAGGAACTCCTACACATTAGAAGATATTGCTGATGCAATTGATATTAAACAAAATGAAAAACAACAGATTTGCTTTCATTCATATTTAATAAATTTTATAACTAACAACCCCGAAGACTTAAAATTTGGAACACTAAAGAAGAAAAAAACTCTACAATCTCATTTAGTGTATAAGGCATATTTTATGATGTCCAAAACAGGAGAGCCAATCTCATTTAAGCTACCTAACAAAGCAATTACTATACTTCAAAAATATAATCTAACTGATGATAACCAATTTATATTTCCAGTAATGAATATGCCGACCGATAGTAGCAATGACAGGCTAATACAAAAGAAAGAAAGCCGCAATGCTTACATCAATAAAACTTTAAAAGAAATTGCCGCTACCGTTGGAATAACAAAAAATGTATCTTTTCACATTAGCCGTCATTCATTTGCTAAGAACTTTGGGTATTAATATGGAGGTCGTCTCAAAGCTGTTAGGATATGCTGATTTAAAGACTACACAAATTTATGCTAAGATTGTGGACAAGGCTAAAGACGATGCTATGGATTTGTTTAATTGATACCAATGTGCTAATCTTTTGATGTGCGAACATACTAATGAAATTAAATTCCACATTAATATTTAGCAATATAAATCCCAATCATTGGGATTTTATTTTTTTAGTTTATCTTTATATTATAGTGATTTAGAAATTTAAATAGCGAAAACATTACCTTAAACTAAATCAAATGTAGAACTTATTCAAGATTTTATTGATGAAACAAAGCAGCGGATTTTAGATGGAGTTACCATTACCTTTACAAATAAAGCTCAAACTGAATTAGCTGAATTAAGCCTAACTTATGATTTAGATATGCAAATATCGCCGAGTTTGGGAAAATGGAACATTAACTTGTAATAAAGAAGATACATCCATTAAAAGAAATTTATCTTACCTTTATTATTCAAAAATAGTTTAAAATGATTAGCAAAGTAAAACTGTTAGCACATATTAATAAGATGCCCAATGAAATATCAATAGATGAACTGATTGACAAATTGGTTTTTATTGACAAATTAGAAAAACGAATTGTTGAATCAGATAATGATGAAATCATTTCTGAAGAAGCCCTGGAAAATTCAATGAACGAATGGTTCAAATAAATTGGCTTAAATCTGCAAGGCTCGATTTAAAAGAAATTTATCACTATATTTCTGGT
Source organism: uncultured Chitinophagales bacterium (assembly GCA_938023075.1). Taxonomy (GTDB): domain Bacteria; phylum Bacteroidota; class Bacteroidia; order Chitinophagales; family JAHDHT01; genus CALHDG01. Next base: position 230 of record CALHDG010000238.1, on the reverse strand, counting down.
GATTCAAAAAGATAGGCAAAACTGCAAGTTACTCGAATTAAAGAACGTACCCACGTTTTAAAGCAACATCCAAAACTCGGCAAAGTGGTTCGGGAAATTGAAGATGTGAATATTCGGGAACTTGTAGAAGGCAATTATCGAATTATTTACAAAATCGTAAATGATGAACGGATTAATATTTTAATGGTTCACCACGGTGCAAGGTCTTTGACTTTAAGATTATCTAAAGA
>CALHDG010000237.1 GCA_938023075.1 uncultured Chitinophagales bacterium | reverse complement strand
GCACAATCAATTATTTCGTGCAGATGATTATTAATGTTGTAATGAAATTCAATTTCGAAACCATCTGTATTGCGTAAAGTAACTGGTCGTAACAGGGTATCATTTATTTTTTTAAAGGTATAAGTTTGGCGGGTATCGTGTTCGTAAACTTCATAAGTTTCCGAATCAATGCAAGTGAGGCTTAATTTTTCAAAACGGTTGTATGCTGTTTCATTTTCTGCTACCAGATAAGGAAAAGCAGTTAACCTGCCATCTGGTAAAACCATAAAAACAGCATCTTTTTCGGAATCAATGTGTAGTGCAAGATCATAATTGCAATGCATGCCAAACCCTAAAATTCCTTCGTAAGATGAGTCGGAATACCAAACTCGCTGCCATTTAATAGGTACGGGACCAGGCAAGGTAAAATCTTCCCCTTCATAAATCATTCTGCCAGTTATTAAGTCAATAGGCTCGAAGCCCATTCTGCATAATGCTCTTTTTAGCCCTTGTGTAAATGAGGAACCGTCTTTTGGCAGTGAATGATTAAATCTTGTGAGAGATCCGCCAAGTTTTTTCATAATTGCTCCCATACCATAACTCATCACCAAACCCATTACCATCGCCATTAAATCCGGTGCATAAGGCCCACCTACCATAACCGGTGGTCCGGTTGGCAAGGGAATACTCATTGAAGTAGGTGCATATAGGCTTGGGATTGGTGACCAATTTTCACCAGGTTTTAGTGTTAAAGGAATTCCAATATCATTGCAAGTCATCACATTAAATGGGGCTACAGAGAAATAACAGCCTTCAACTTTTACACGGGTACTTCCGAAAAAATTATTGGAGTCGTGACCTATAGTTGCTACCATAGCAAAAGGACCGCCCATAGGTATATGCTTAAAAGTGCCTATTCTCCCAGCTGTGGAAGCATTGCCCCTGCGCACAGAATTAACAAAGGTTTTTGCTCCAATTATAGGTATATAATCTGCAACATCAACCACCATTCCTACATATGGATGAGGAATTGGAACAGGTATCAAAAAAGGTGGTGTTAAAATGATGTGCACATCAATGCCAACAACGGGAGTAAAATGTTTACTTGCGAGTAACATAGTTTAGTATTTATTCATTAAAATATATTTGCAATTGATAATTTTCTCTTTTTCATAGCTTTCTGCTGGTCTTGGGTTTCTTCTTGCCAATTTTCGCCGTTCAGTTCCGTCATAAATTCATCTATAGAAGTGTATAACTCTTCTTCATCGTCATTTTCTGCCAGCTTGTAATAATCAGCAGCTATATAGCGCATAGGGCTTACTTTCAGACTTTCTTTTTCTATACCAAGCCCCAATTTGTATGCTTTTTTTATGATGGCTTCACTTTCATTCCGGTCTTTTTTTCGGAGCACAGTATAGGCTAACCACCATGCATTAAGGGCTTGCATTTCCATACCAAACTCCACACATTTTTCGGCTTGTGTTTTAAATAATTGACCAGCTTTCCGCATTTTTTTTTGCATTTGATAATTGGAAGCCAGCAAACCATAGCTTTGGATTATTAAAGATTGGCAAACTTTATCTCCAACTTCAAAACCTTTGGTAGCTATGTTTAATGCTTTTTTAGCTAATGTTTCAATTTGTTCGTATTTTTTAAAACTGAGCAACATAGAAGCATAAATAATGTATGCCGTTGCGTAGTTCGATTTTATACCGGTTTTTCTCATAATGGCTAAACCGCGTTCTCCCCAAGTATGTAAGCCTTTCAAATCTTTTTGCCCCGCACATTTCGACATATTGACCATACATTTACGAAATTGAACGGTAGGATCGTTTTGATTGCCCGATGTGGCTAATTTATTAATTGCGCCTTCAACATCTAAAGGTACAGATAAGGATTTTGAAACTTTTGGATATTGTTTCATCAGGCTTCCAAATTGCTGGTCATCTACAAAATCGAACATCATCAGTCGAACCTTTTCAGGAAATCCTGTCTCCATCATCATTTCTATCCAAGCCTGGTAATCGTCAGTATTTGAAATAGAATATGGATATAAGGATAAAACAACCGGCAACTCCGGGTTTGGTAAGGCTTTTTGAAAAGCTGCCAACATCTCCATCAACAATAAATTAAAATTGGTATTGTTTTCGGATAACTTGTTTTTATATTTTTCAATATCCCAATTGAATGTTAAATTATTTTTTTGAAGTGCTTCGTGGAAGTCTTCATCTTTTTCAAAAGCCTCTAACCAATCTTTAATTAGCGTTTTACTGTGAATAGAAAAATCTTTAAACTTACTTAATAGCACAACCGGCACTTCTGGTATTTTTCCGTTAACAGTTGACTCCAACTTTAAAAAACCAGCATACAAATCAGCTTGTGAAGGTTTGATAAGCCAACGCACTAATTTTATTTCAGTGTCTGGACTAACCTCTTCTATCCATTTATTTTGGACTTTACTAACTAATTGCGCTATGGGATTATGTTCGTTGAGCATTTTAACAATTTAAATTAAGTGCTACATTGCCTTTCACGTTGGTAATGGTTTGTCCTTCAACATTGGTCATCATAGCTTTTGCATTCAACATCAAATGACTTCCTAAATCTAATTGGGTTGTACCAGTCACTTCCGTCATTAAGCCAGAAACCTTGGTTTGCATTTGGCTGCTGACTTCTACTTCTGAGGTGCTGGTTACGGCTACTTTTTGAGTTCCGTCAACCTTCACATCCATTGAAGTAACCTCTACATTATTCGTACCATCAATAGTAACTTTTTTGCTGCCATTAATATTTATTTCCTCAGAAGAAAGCACCAATTTTTTAGGTGCACTAATGGTAATTTCTTCTTTTGAAGTATCTAAAGTAATGGAGTTCCCTTTTTTATCAGATATGGTAATGCTCTCCTTGCCATCTTCGTCACTCAACAAAATAGTATGGCCGCCCCGAGTTTTCAAGGCTTTGGTATTATTTTCAGCTTGTCCCCAAGTAGGTTTCGCTTTACCATGAAATAGCGCACCTGCCACATAGGGTCTATTCGGATTTCCTTGTTCAAAATCTACCAACACTTCGTCATCTTTTTCGGGTACGAAATACATACCTCGACCGCCGGCTGCGCTGCTTGTAACTACACGAATCCATGGAGTCATTTCTTTACCACTCTGCCAGTTAAATTGTACACGTATTCTTCCCAATCCATCGGGGTCGTGGTTTTCTTTTACTACAGCAACATGTGCTTCAGCTTCTGGTTTAAATACATTAGCATTTACTGGCGGCACGATGCAACCAAATGGCAGGGCATCAAAGTTATTACTATAATCGTTATTTTGATTCACGTGATGATGAATTGCTATAACTCTCATAGGTTCGGTTATATCACTTCCCTTTTTTCCAATACTTAATTTAGTGGCAATAGTAAGCGAAGGGTTGGTACTTTGTCCACTAAAAGTAGTTGAATCGCTTAACATACTGGTTTTACTCAACTCAATCCTTTCTTTTAATTGACGTTCTTCTTTAATATCATAGATTGTAGGAATTTTATGACCTCCTGCAAATTTATTTTTAGCAATATCCATCGCCGTTTTGGCATAACCTTTTATGCTTGCCGGTTCGTAAGATGTTGTTGTTTGGCTTATTTGGTTGTTTTTGGTATAGTCGTAACTCAACCAATCGAAGTTGGTGGGCTTCATCGTTACCCCATATTCGTAGCTTTGTAAATCGGTTCCTAAAATCAATTTTACTTGATTGGTTTCTTGTATTTGACCGAAAACCATCCGTTGTCCATCATAATATAACCACTCCCCATACATAGCTGCGAGGCGGCTCAAAAATTGAAAGTTGGTTTCTTTATAACGAACCATATAGGGTATGGGATTTTTATAATTACCAGAAGCAAAAGGTTGCTCTTCAAAAGGATATTTAGCAACTAAATCCTTAAATATTTTTTCTCCTTTTTCTTTTTCAAACGATTGACAACCCAAACCATCTTCTAATAAATAGGTCGGACTATATCCTGAAAGGATAATCATATTGTCTTCCGTAAAAGTACGGTCAATATGCACCGAAGTGACGATGCCTTTAAATTTTAACCCATCACCAGACAGTTTTTTTTTGGATTGAATGGAAATATCAATGGTCTCTCCTAATAATTTTACTGAATTATCAACATTAATTGCTTTTACTCCCTCCAATGATTCAGAGGCTACTGCAATTCTAAAGCTATGATGCCAATCAATTCTTTGTTGTAAACTTAGACTATGGACATTTAATGTTTTATCTCCACAGATTACTTGTACGCTAACGGTTGCCATATTTTGGTTTTTTAAGATGACAGATGCGAGAGGTCAGAAGACAGACCTTTTGTTCGGACAGGTCTGGCTTCTGGCATCTTAGTTCTCGCTTCTAAATTAAATAGTTTCCCAACTGTTTTCGTGGGTTTCGCCGGCTACCGCTATTTCGCGTGCCGATAGGGTTAAATGCTCTTTAGCGCCATCTTTTACCGTTACTCCTTTAGAGGCGGTTCCATCAAAAGCCTTAAAATCTTCAGTATAACCTACGCAATAGGCATCTTTAAATTGTAAGGTTTTTAAGGATTGTCCTTGGCTGTCGATAAATTCTATCTCACCATCTTTTTTGACGTCGCTGGCGACCATCCAACCAAACCGGGCTTCGCTTTTAGCTGACATTAGGGATACATTAATAATACCACCACGTACTTCGCCGGCTGGTTGACCAATGTTATCAATGTTTTGATCGAAAGAATACGATAAATCTACGACTTCACTTTCTTGTCCGTCGCATTTAAATACGGCTTTAATTACTGCTGCCATGTTTTTCTGTTTGTTTTAAATGATTAAAAAAATTGTACTCTATATTATAATATCACGGCAAGTGTAAAAACCTTACCATTTATTATCCTCTTTTTTGTGATTACATATTTATATACCCAAAAGTGTAAAAACCTTAGTCTTGTGGATCAACTTTTTTTAAAAAATTTTAAACTTTAAAATAATGATGCGATTAAAACCAATCAAATTTTTTACAAATTTTACTGAATATCAGTAATTTGAACAGCTTTAAAATTCATGATTATTTTCAGAATGTATACATCAAAAACTTCAGATGCGAAGTGAGATAGGTAAAAGCAGCATCTTTCTAGGGCACTTATATACAATCATAATTTTTCTTTTATAAAGATAAGATAAAAAATTAGATATGCAAATTTTTAGTTAGACTATTTTTATTAGATAGATCAAATTGTTGTTTTAAATAATATAAGATTATCAATTATCGTTATATAAATCTATTTTTTAAACAACATAAATCAACCGTTATGGCAACTAAAACCAAAAAAATTGGAAGCCCCAACCCTAATTTGCAAGTAAAAATCCAGGAAAAAAATCTGGTGCCAATAGAGGAAACAATCAGCCAAAGTCAAAACCAAAAAAATAATATGAAAAAAGAAAGGTGGCATTTTTTATTCACAGAAAGTGCCATCTATTATTGTAGTCATCGTTTATAACTTGCTCCCCTAAAATGAACTTCAGCCGGCACAATAAAAATCTCTTCTACCGCATTTTGTTTCACTTGTTCTTTACCAAAAGCATCAAATTGTAAATGATAACCTACGCAATAAGCATTTTTAAATGAAAGGCGTTTACTTTCTCTTCCATCCGAACCGATATAACTCAACTCCCCATTTAATTTTTTAGTCGGATCAATCATCCAATTCCAGATTTTGGTGTTTTGTTGAACCGGCAAAGTTAAGCGGATTGCAGCACCGGTTACTACACTGCTTGGCTGACCAATTTGGTCTATTTCTTGATTAAATTCTATTTTTATATGTTGTACTTCGGCACGATAATTTTCTAAGTATAAAATCACCTTAATAACTGAAGCTGCCGAATCTAATTCCTTTGGCAATACCGCAGGTTTCTTTTCCACAGGCGAAGAACCCTTATCTACCTTACGGGCACTTATTTGCATTTGTCCCTCATAAGTACTTCTAACCTGCTGAATTTCTGCCCGCAAATTACTATTGGCTTGCCGGCTAACTATATTCAACACCATTTGTTGGTTGCTTACTTCGCGCGCCAATGCCGGGTCGCTTCGCATCTCATTTTGAAACGCTTGTAAAGGCGCACCACTCATTCGCCCTTTTACAAAATTGTCGATATTTGCTGCTCTACTCATTGTTTAAAACAATCATCAAAATCAGGATGATTGGTTATTTTCTTGTGTAAATAATTTCTAACTCTGGTTGCTTTTACCCGCACACTCCCTTCATCCATCCTAAAATGGATGGCGGTCTCCTTTATGCTGTGTTCTTTCAAATCGTAATATTCAATAAATGCTTTTTGGTCGGGTTTTAGTCCTTCCATACTTTCTTTTAATATCACTTTTTCACAATCTTCAATATCTTCCAATTCTTCATCGGGTATTTCAAAGCTATTTTCGCCGGCATTTATTTGTGGTAATTTTTCTGACTTTATTTTTCGCCGGCGTAACTCTTTCAACCAATCATTTTTTAAAATGCCCATCGCAAAACCCACTAAATTGGTGATTGCGGCATCATCTTTATTTATTTTTTTATATAATTTAATAATGGTTTCCTGGGTAAAATCTTTCGCATCATCTTCGCTGCCACTGTTAAACAAAATGTGCTTTTCAATTTTCGGATACAACATGCCATACAAGCTCAACTGCGCCTTCCGGTCTCTCCATTTCAACCGTTGAATAAAAAAGAAATCTTCTTGTATCAATTCCTTTTCAGCTTCCTCAAAAATCGCCTCATTAACCGGCTTATCCATATCGGGCAACTCAACCGTAAAGTTAAAATCGCCTTCAATCAATTGTTGCTGAAACTGCACTAAGGCGTCCCCCGTTAATTTACCTTTTATGTAATCTTGTTCTTTCATTACAGATCAATAAATCTATAATACTAATTTAATGGCACAAGTTACTAAAGTAGCACAAATATTTTTTTTGAAGCGAAACGTTTTTGCTCTTAGAAACCACCGTCCCGCTTTCCGTTCAAATGCTGCGGCTATGCTTCCATGCCAACGCTTCAGGCAGCATAACCACTACAATCGGGGCTAAGCTTCTCAGTTCGCTCACAAGTAGTTACATTTCTAACAAATCGAAATTCAACATTCGTTAATCGATATTCGTTATTCATTCAATTAAACATCCAAAAAATATCGAATTTCAAAAACTGATCTTCTAAGTTCACTCTCGTGATGTTTCTACCAATTTCTTTGAGCGTTACAAACGCACGGCTCATTCATCCTCGTTGCAAACGAGGATGATACAAAGTTTTCTAAAAAATCGAAATTCAACATTCGTTAATCGATATTCGTTATTCATTAAATAAACAGCCCAAAAATATCGAATATCCAACACCGATCTACTAAGTTAGTTCAAATGTTATTTCAAACAATTTCTTTGAGCGTTACAAACGCTCGGCTCATCCATCCTCGTTGCAAACGAGGATGATACAAAGTTTTCAAAAATCGAAATTCAACATTCGTTAATCGATATTCGTTATTCATTCAATTAAACATCCAAAAAATATCGAATATCCAACACCCAACATCCAACACCGAGTTTTGAATGACGAATTTTCCTAACTATCCAACAAACATAAAGTCAATAAATAAAGAACAATATCCAGATTTTGATCAAATGATTGCCGCTTTTGTTGTGCATAAAAATAAATAACTGCTTTTCGAAAGTTGGCTTTAATATCGCTTTCTGTCATCCCTTTATTAAGCAACTGAATAGCTACCGGATAATAGGTTTGGCGGTATAAAGCCTTAATGTTATCTATATTTGTACCATCAAAATCATTTGGTAAAATCACCATCTGTTACTGTATTATTCTTGTTTATTAAGAAATGTTATCAGTTTTGAGATAATTTTTTTTGAGGAGTTGAAATTATTGCTGAACAACAAGGGAGCAAAGTTGGAAGTATAGCCCCGATTGCAGTGGTTATGCTGCCTGAAGCACTGATTATGCAGCATTGCCGCAGCATTTGAACGGAAAGCGGGACCGAAGTTATTATGAGCCTTACTGTCTCGCTTCAAAAAAATAGAAATGACATTTTTCGAAAAAATGTCATTTCTTATGATATATTAATCTTGTTCTTCCGATTCAAATTTACCTTGCGTACCGGTATAATCAACCACATAATGCTTGGTGGCAAAATAGGGTTTTACGCGTATGGATATATCCACTTTTTGTGGGTTATCAGGGTCTTTATCAATTTTATCGATGGAATACGATTCTAATAAACCGCCATATCCGCTAACTTTTTTAAAGAAAGAATTTAATGCTCGTTTAATTTCGTTGCGCAAGTTACCATCAAAAGTTTGAAAGGTTAAGGCATTGAGATAATCTACAATACTTTTTTGTATCCAATCGTTGGCGCGCACTACACCTATTGCTTTAAGATCAGGGTCGCTACTCTCGGCGGCGAGCGTAGTATCGGACATGGCTACCACGCCCCATTGTTTTTCGTGAATAATCGGTATCATCCCCATCTTATCAATGGCATCGGTTTTGCTTCGCAACAAGTCTATTCGAGTGCCGAGCACGCCATCTAACTTACCATATTTTTTACCCGCCGAAGGCTGAATACCATCGCCACTATACATTTTACCGGCTAATGCAGTTGACATCGGCAAATACATATCATCATCTTCAATACCATCTAACTTTTTACGAACCACGCCGTAATTGCAAGTTATAATAGTGTTGGACAAATACTTGTCGCTACCCTTTAATTTCTTTTCTTCAACACTATCTTCTACCGATTCCATATCCTTCTCATCTTTGTAATCGGTTACTAAGGTAATTTGATATTTATGCGCCATCTTACTCCAAAAATCTAAGTTGTCGCCCAAATAACCGGGTATCACCATTAGGGAGTAATTTTCTTCTAATGAAAACCGATCGTATTTATCTTTAAAATGCTGATCTAAACTTTCGCGCAATTCGGTATTATCGGCACTTCTAAATTCTTCCACCGGCACATTAATAATATACAGGTTTCTAATGCTTTCTTCTTCAGAGTTTCTAAAAAACAAATCTAAAGCACGATATGCTTTTTCTAAATCTTTGGTTTTGCCAAATGCTTCTGTCAAATTTTCTTGCAAAACTTTAGCCGCTTGTTCATTTTTTTCTTTACACTTCTCCACTATTTCTGTGGTATCTTCGCTTTGTGTTAAGATCTCTTTAATTAAGTTTAACTCATTTTTAAGTTGTTCGCGTTTTTCTTTTTTATCGTCATCGGTTAAAAAAGCGGTGCGGCGAGCTTCATCTTTGGGGTTTATTTCTCTAATGCCTTTTACGCCATCAATAATTCCTTCTAATATTCTAAAGCCACCTTTCTTTTTAAGAACGTTAACCTTCTCTTTTATTTTAACTAATTTTTCTGTTGCTTCTGCCATTATAGTTCGTTTTATTTATTTGATTCATCTAATTCTTCAACCAGCATATCCACTAGTTCTAAAAATTCTTTTTTCATTTCCGGGTCTTCTAATATGCTCCGTAATTTTTCATTATTATTAATAATATCAATATACCGGGCATAAGTTTCTTCTTGTTGTTGCAACTGTTGCAAAACCGGTGCTTGTGCTATAATACCATCTTTATTAAAATCTCTTAAAGCACTAAACTTCAATTCTTTCATATCCGCTTCGCCTTCTAAGTTTTTTAAATCAACTTCAACCTGCGGTTTATAGTGTTCAAAAACCTCTTTCATATTTTTAAGCCGCGTAGGGTTCGCTTCAATATCTGGCTCATCATTTAGGGGTAAGGCGATAAGGGTTCTGTTGTCGGGCACAATGTTTACATCGGCACCGCGCTCTTGTGTTTCTATGGTGGCTCCTATGGAGTAGCCATACAATGATTTTGATTTTCCCATATATTATGTTTTTTGTTTGATTTATATATTTATCGTTAAGTAATTGTTCAGCAATTTACTGCTAAACTTTTTCTACATTAATTTAACATGCCTTCTAAGGTATCTTGTTGCTTTTGAATAATTATTTTTACAGCTTTCATAATTTTCATTACATCATAAATGTCGTTTTTTGTTGCTATGTAGGCATTACTAATACAATAGATACTTTTATTTAAGGTTAAGAAATACCAATTTCGACCACTTACATAGGCGCCGTAAATAGGAAATTCCTGATTATTGAGTGTTTGTGCTGTGAGCATAGCTATCAGCAACTGACCTAATGGATCGGGGCTCACACCTTCCTCCTTTTTAAACTCGTGCAGACAAAAATAAGGTTGCTGTGGTTCAAATTCGCCAGAGGCGATCATCAAATCAACCTGCCCTCCAACTGTTTTGCCATTAATAGAACCGCTTAGTTTCCGGTTAGCATAAGCTTTAAAATTCTCTGTATCATAATCAGCCATATTGATAATAAAAGAAATAAACTTGATTACCAACTCTTGTTCATTCCAAATATCTACATTCAAAATCAACTTTTCTTTTAGTTGATCTAATAATATTTTTTCATCGTTAGTCAATTCAACATCAGTCGACAACCAAGCTCCTAAATCATCGCACTGTCTGGTACGTTTAAGTCCAAATTCATTCGCAATTTGCTGCCTTGTCCAATGTTTAAATGATTTCATTTCAATCAAAAATTTTAAAGTGTACAACATTTCATCCCTATAAAAGTAATTCAAAATATTATATCCACGAAATTTCGTTGTCGTCTTCTTTTTTGGGGCTTTGGGGTTGCACCTGAGGTTCGGGCACTCGTTCTTCCACCATCCTTTCAGTTGGTCTTTCCCTCCTTCGTTGTTTATAACTGCCCGAATCACTAAACAATTTCGTTTGTAAACCTTTGCTTGCCATATCTTTCATTAAGTTTAGTAGTAAGGTAATAAATTGCATCACCGGATCAATACAAGTTTTGTATATATTTACATGTATATAATTCGACTCAACTAAATCTAAAGCAACTTTACTAAACTGATGCGGTGTGCCGTGCATTTCTGCAAAATAATTGCCCATTTCGCGCCGGTTGGTTTGCTCAATACTATCAAAAGCCGCAATAAAGGTAGTTGCTAATTTTTTATATAGATAAAACAATTCAATAACGGAATTGACTTTTAATTTGGTTCGAAGTGCCGCATTAATTTCAGCAACTATGGGCAACAAGGTTTTTAAAAAGAAACTTAAATCTAAAGTTAAATCAGCTACTAAATTATCTTTTTCATCTTCTCTAACAAAACTTAATACCTGAGTCATATTTTCAGATAAGGCATTCGTATCTTTTTTAAGTTTTTCATAAATAGAAGACAGCCGTTCATCACTATAAAAATTAATGCAGGGCGGAATGTACTTTTTTTCTAACTGCGGATTATCGGCATTGGTAATATTAACAATTGCCAAAGGAATAGAATTACTCTGTCCTTCAAATTGGGCTACCTGACTAATGGCTTCAATATTACTTGATTTTAGTTTGATTGCCATATTGCGATAAGGCTTTCGCTCGAAATCATCTTTCGCTACATCAACATTTCCAATATTCACGATCTCTTCAGGATTGTAAGAAAGATAGAGTAAGATGTAGTTTTGATTGACCTGATCTAAATCAATTGAGATATTAAAATGATTATAATCGAAATAGCCTGCTTTAATTGCTTGCGGATTGAGGTTGAAACAAAAGCCATCAAAGCTTAGCGCATAGCACTGTTCTAACATAACTGATAAAGTACTGCCTTGTTTTTCAAGACTGATCTTTAAAGCCTCAAACTTACTATCGTAATCGGGCAGTAAGCCATAATTATAATAATGTATCCCTTTTAGCATACTGTTTCTATATATACTAAAAATGTACTGGTTTAACTCATTCAAATGTGTTTGATTGAGCATCATGCCGGTCTCCCAATTTACGGGTAGTTTGTATGTGGTATGTTTTGCGTTCATGTTTGGTCGTTTTCGTTTAATGTTTTTATACTATGAAATACAATTTCGGCTTTATTGCCAATTTTATTGTCAATTACACTTTTCAAAGGATCTATTATTCTTTTAATGCCTAAAAATTTGGGTTTGAAGTAAAAGATAAATTCTTTTTCGTTGCCATCCTCATCACGCAAACTTACATCAGGTAATTCGGGGCGGGTGTTATATTCTTTTAAAATATGAAACACACAAACACCAAACTCTACATCACTAAACAAAGAGGCTTCAATTTTATCGCGCTTTTTATTTGCAGATTTGGTTTCAACCAGAAAGTTCACTTTTCTTTTAGCAGAATTTCTAATTTCACCTGGTGCCACTCTTCTATTTCCTTCACTTATTTTAAACGTATGATAATCCAATTCTGGTATTTGATTGTATAAAGTTAGCGTTTTTAAAATAAACATTGGAATAATAAATGGCATCAGCACCAAAAAGAAACTAATATAACTTTCAGTATTTTTGGTAATGAATTGGAATAGGAAGTTGTACAATACAGTTGCCATTAAAGCAATAGCCATAGTGTATAATACATCTGGTAAAATATCAACTGCTTTTTCTGCCCATTTTACCCGTTTGTACATGGTAACCAAGTGTATACTGCCCAACAAGGTAGCATACAAGGCAGTAATGATGTACAATGGCATCAAGCCCATTTTTTCTGCTTTCACCAAAAATGCGAGTGCTACCGGTATGGCTAACAAAATAATGGCAATTGCCAGATAAATCAAAGAGTTTAAAGAAAACAATTTGACCTTTTTGGTTTGCGACCGCAGTTTTGATTTAAACTTATTGGCAATTAACTGGGTAAACACCATGGTTAATATGGCTAATACACCGCCTATTGATGCTAATGTTGTTATGCTTCCCATTTTTTTATTGTGGTCTATTCATCATACTGTTTAGTTGTCCGCGCAAAACAGTTATTTGGTTTTCTAAATTTGATATTTTTTCATCTTTCGAATCGAGCTTCCTGTCGTTCTTTTCTACTGCTTCTTCATACTGCTCTGTTAATCCATATACCTCACCTGCCAAATTTCTTAGTTTTTTACTCAAAGCTTTATTGTCTTCAATGGTGTAATCATCCCGATAGCTGTCTAAAACATCTAATGTTCTTCTCAATCCGCGACTGTCATTATTAATATCTATATCTTTCACTAAAAATATTAACGAATCCAAACCAATGGCAACTTCATTATAGTTTACTTTTTCTACGCCTTTGGTTTGTTCGGCTTTCGATTGATTTTTACAATCATCGCACTTTACCCATCCACTAAATAAAACAGCCAAAGGTATCAACGCTAACATGGTCGTCAACAACCACATTAAATAAAATCTAACATAACTCCAATTAAACTGTTTTTGGTTTTTTGGCTTCAATTTATTTTTGTTTAAAAATTTGTCATCGTGAAAGTAATATTTTTTTCTTTTGATTCAAAAAAAAAAAATACAATCATTTTATGATGTTTTGAAATTTCACCAATTTATTGTTTTACAATACTAAATTTATATTAAAAGAATACAATTAACCATTGTTGGTAAATTTTTGTTACACCATAGTAATAACTAAAAAAGTTAAATAGGTAAACTATTTTTACAAGCTTGTAACTTAGGGTATGATGAACATTCTGACAAATTTATGGGCATTTAATTTAAAATAAAGCTTAATAGTTAGTTAAGCATATATACTGACGATTACTTTGGCATAATTAGAACGATTACTTTTTTGATAGCACAGCGCGTTGACGGGTTTGAACACTAATTCAATGCTTTAACCAAAAGTAGAATATGCTGGAAATTTGCATAGAATAGTCTTATCTTTGCCTCTTATGAATAAAGAGAAAAAAGCCTGGGGCTTGAGTATTCTGGCGGCACTACTGTGCCCATGTTGTGCGCTACCTGCCTTACTCACTTTATTGGGCACAACTGGTGCAGTGGCGCAGTTTGAATTTTTACATACACTAAAGCCCGTTTTTATGTTGGTGGCTTTCGGTTCGTTAATCTTTTTGTGGCGCAGCTATTTTGTTCATCAAAAAAAACACGCTACTACTGAGGCTTGTTGTAATACCGAAAAACCAAGTCCATACCATAATAAATATTTCTTGTTGGGCTTAACGGTTTTTATTTGTTCAGTTACCTTAGTTCCGCTTATTTTATAAGTAGTCTGTCGCCATAAAATGGTGGGTTACTGGCTTTCGCATTTACTGCAATTTGAATATATTTTTTGAGGTTATTGGCATTGCCAAAAGGAGACGGTGAATATTGCAATAAGTTGGGTTGGCTAATGGCTATTGGTAATAACTTTTCGAAGTGTGTGAGTTGTAAAGCTGCTAAACCTACGCGGTTGTTTTCTAGTACTATGTTTTTGTTGAAATTCATTCGTCAAAAATAGGAAACATTTAGTGTTGATGTTTGATAACTTTTATTTGAAAAGGTATTAAAGCGGTGCGCCCTTGGAAGCCTAACCCTGATAGGAGCGGTTATGCTGTTTTGAAGCGTTGGCTTTGTAGTGAGGCAAACGGCATTTGAGCGGATAGCAGGCTGCGCGTTTCTAAGTAAGCACCTTTGTTTCGTTTCAAAAAAAATGAGGCGATTTGAACAGGGATTACTTAATCAGCTTTCGATGGAAGTAACTCTTCCGCATTCGAAAAACCGGTTTGCCTTTTTGTAGGTCGTAAACACCCAATACCGTTTCGCAATTAGGGCAACATAAATTGGAGGGAGTTGCTTGCGTATGGAATTGTTGAGTTAAACTTTCGGGTTCAACAATGCGATGAAGATATAAGCGAACAATGCCTTTGCCCGAACCATATTTATGATAGGTTAATACGTAGGTTTGGCAAGGGGCACAGTTAATGTGATATGTTTTGTATTTTTTGCTCAGTGAAAATTGTTTTAGGTGATATGATTAAAATTGCCGTGCCTGCCTTTGCCGCTTGCAAAGCGCTTAGCTCCTTGTAAGGTCTCTTGGGTTGCAATGGTTTTCATAGCCCATTCAAACTCTTTTTGTAGGGCTTCTTTTATAGAAAATTCCCCTTGTTGGTAAGCACTCAACCGGTCGTTGCGTAAACATTGTTGCGGAAATTTAGTGAGCGCTAAGGCTAAGGCTTGAGCGGCTTCTACTGCTTTGCCTTCTTCTACAAGTCGGTTGGCTAAACCAATTTGGTAGGCTTCTTCGGCGGCTACCGGTCTGCCGGTTAATATCAAATCCATGGCTCTACTCATGCCAATTAAGCGAGGCAAGCGTACCGTGCCGCCATCCATTAGGGGAACGCCCCACCTTCTGCAAAATACACCCATTATAGCAGTTTGTTCCATAACGCGTAAATCGCACCAAAGGGCTAATTCTAAACCACCTGCAACAGCATAGCCAGAAATTGCTGCAATAACCGGTTTGGACAATAGCATTCGTGTAGGACCTAATGGACCGTCTCCTTCTGGCGTGGCTTTGTTAGGTTCGCCATTACCCGACAGTGCTTTTAAATCTGCCCCTGCGCAAAAGGTATTACCCTTGCCACCCAAAACGGCTACTAATGCCGATTTGTCTGAGTCAAAATCTCTGAACGCTTCAGCTAATTCTTGTGCTGTAATTCCATCTATTGCATTTTTTACTGCTGGTCGATTAATTAAAATGGTAGTAATGGCTTTATTTTTCTCTACAATAATATTCATCAATTGATAAATGTACGTAATTATTTATTTTAATAATGAGCCTTACTGAATCAAACTCCTAATCGCTTGTAAAGATGAAATGCTACATTATAACCGCTTTGCAAAGTCTACCGCATGACTATCATATCTTTCAATCTATTTAAGGCTTTATCTTTTAAAATAACTGTCATCATATTTGGTCCGCAATAATATCTAAATTGAACTTCGTATGCTTGGCTGATCTTATCCATTGTTTGCAAACTAAGTTGATATTTTATTTTATAGTGCTTTCGGTTATGCTGGTCATATCCACTAACCACAGATACCGAAGTAGAATCTGACGTTAAAATAGTACTTCTTTTTTCAGTGATATTGGTTGTATTTTCCAAATCTACCTGCTCTATATCAATTGGAATGATCTCTTCTCCTAAAATTAAAAACATCTGATTTTCCAAAGCCTGTGCATTAGGGCTCATCGTTAAATTGTCGTATACCGTATAACTAATTTCGTTGTTAGGTTTTAGTTCTTTTAAGATGGTTTGATTAAGAAAATACAAAGGCGTACGCTTTTCTTTAGAACCTAAATAATGAAAATTTTGTAAAATCCGTTTGGTTGATTTTACCTCATCGTACTCCACCCTAATCAATTTATGTGAGAAACAACTTTGTAGCATAAAAATTATACTTAGTACCAAACAACTGTTTAAGCTTAATTTTTTCATAAGTAATATTTACATGATGAATGGTAAATTTAATAACTGCTTAAGCTTTTAAGATCAACAATCCAATATTTCCACAATTTATGGAATATTGAGTATTTTTGATGATTATTAAATGTGCTACAGAGCTTATTTTAACAACCTTTTTTTGTGTAACCAAGTTGTTGTTTATATTAGATTATTATTATTATACGATTGGCTTCGAAAGCCATTTCCTCCTTCCATAAAATATCCTTAGATTTACCCTATGGAACAACCGAAATCACGTCCAGATATTGTAAGCCGAAGTGCCGGTAACATAGAAAATGGTGGAAGTAGGCGCGATATTATTCGCCTTGTCACTGGTTTAATTGCAGTAGTTTTAGCTGTATGTATTCTTTGGTATTTTAGAAGCATTGTAACTTACATTATTCTGGCAGCTGTTTTTTCGTTGGTGTTAACACCGGTAAAGCGTTTTTTTAAAAATATAGGTTTCGGAAAATTTAACATGGGCGATAGTTTTTCTTCCTTTATAGCTATTTTAATTTTTATTGCTGTAATGGCTTCTTTCTTTGCCTTATTTATTCCGTTGGTTATTGAGCAGGCACGCATCATTTCTAATATCGACTATCAACAAATTAGCACCAACTTACAAGAGCCAATTAAAAAGGTGAATGATTTTGCCGCCCGCTTTCAACTTAACGAAAATCCGGATGAAAATTTTTTAGAAGGTATGCTTAATAAAGCAAGAAATGTGGTGAGTTCGGGAACAGTTTTAAATTTCTTCAATTCTTTATTAGGTTTTACCGGTAACTTTCTGGCGGCTTTTTTCTCCATCATTTTTGTCTTGTTCTTCTTTTTAAGAGATGAACAACTCTTTGAAAATTTACTGAAAACTTTAAGCCCTGATCGTTATGAATACAAGGTGGTCAATATTTTTGCTAAAGCCAAATTTTATTTAATGCGCTACTTTTTGGGAATTTTGCTACAGGTAACTATTGTAACCGTTATAGTTACGGTCGGGATGTTAATTCTTGGAGTAGAAAACGCCTTAATTATTGGTTTTTTTGCCGGCATTGTTAACTTAATACCTTACGTGGGTCCTTTTATAGGTGCAACTTTTGGTTTATATGTAGGTATTACCACCAACCTTGGTTTAGATTTTTATACTCAAATATTACCGATGTGTGGCGGCATTGTAGCTGTATTTTTTGTAGCACAAATGTTAGATAATGTATTGCTTTCGCCCTTTATCCATTCCAGCAGCGTAAAAGCGCATCCTTTAGAAATTTTTATTGTAATACTGGCAGCCGCTAAAATTGGTGGAGCCATCGGTATGATTATCGCTATACCGGCATACACGATTCTGCGGGTTTTTGCTAAAGAATTTTTAAGCGAATTTAAAATTGTTAGAAGTTTAACGCAAGACATATAAATTAGTAATTAATTGATCAATTAGTAATGTTCAATTTTGACAGTGGAAGAAAACAGAGTCATTCATTTGCATGAAGCCGCCGTTTATCAAGGCAATACCTTGGTATTAAACAAAGTGAACTTATCCGTTCAAAAAGGGGAGTTTGTTTATTTGATTGGTAAAACGGGTGCTGGAAAGAGCAGTTTGTTAAAAGCCTTGTATGGTGAATTAGCTTTAGATGAAGGCACCGGACAAGTTGCCGGTTTCGATTTAACTAAAATGAATTGGAAAAAAGTACCCTTTTTACGGAGAAAATTGGGTATTGTATTTCAAGATTTTCAACTATTAATGGACCGCCGGGTAATCGATAATTTGTTATTTACTTTAGCTGCCACCGGCTGGAAAAATAAAGCCGATATGCAGAAACGGGCTGAATTGGTTTTAGGGATGGTTGGTATAAAAACCAAAGGTTTTAGAATGCCGCACGAACTTTCAGGAGGAGAACAACAACGTGTAGTGATTGCTCGAGCACTATTAAACAAACCCAGTATTGTTTTAGCCGACGAACCTACCGGAAATTTAGATCCAGAAACTTCTGGCGAAATTATGAAGTTGTTGTATCAATTAAGCCAACAAACCCAAACCGCTATGTTAATTGCTACGCATGATTATTATACCTTAGAAAAATTTCCGGGTCGGTTGTTGCGTTGCTACAATCAGTCTATTATTGATGAGGGTAATATTGTGGTTTGAAGACGTATTCGTATATTAAATAAAATTTTTAATTAATTATGTTTTATTCACATATTGTATGCGACACACTATTAATCCAATTTGCTGACTATTCTATTAGTTCTTCAATTTTTGTTGTTATGGATGTTAAAGGACCTTTTGAATCTGAAAAATTCTTTTTTAAAAAGTCCAATTTCTCATTGTCTATTAAGTCTAATTTCATCGAATTATCAACGTAATAATTATACACCCTCAAAAAAACATGCAGTGGATAGGAGATAAAACAATGTTTAGCATCAAAAGTATACGCATGAGCCGTATCAGTTGTGTAGGTTAAAATCCACTTCCTTATTTCATAAGCCGATTTAAATAAATTTATTGGTGGATTTGGGTCTGGCAATGGGTTCAATTTGTAATTTATAAAATTTCGTGAATCATTAAACCAATCTATAGGTGATTTATTTTCAATGGTATTATCTAATAAAACATCATTAGAGAAGTTGTCTTTAAACTGATTAAGTACAACATCGTGGGAGTTTCCGTTAAGTTTTCTAAAAGACTCAGCCGGTTGAATTTTAATGCCATAAGGCTTTGATCCTTTATATACAACAGCATATCCATTTACACCATTGAAGGCTCTTGCAAAGTAAAAAAGTGTAAAATAAGATTGAATAAAACACCAAGAATAGTTCCGGTTATTTAACGAATTAATAGCAGAACTAAAACTAACTATTCCATTAAGAAAAAATGCATCTATATCTGATTTCAACGCTAATCTTGCCACCATTAAGTCTGTTTCTGATAGTTGATAAGTCTGTATTGAATTCAAATACCCTCTTGATAGAAAGAAATTCGGTAAATTTAATGCCATAATTATATTTCAAAATCTGCTTCACTGGTTTCTACAATTCTTATTTGAGCTTGCAATCGTAAACGTATGGCAGAACGTGCTGACTCCCCAGACAAACCTTTAACCTCTTGTTGTCTAATTAATTTATCAGATGGTATTACAATTATTTCTTTAAAAAAAACTTCTGTAAATTTTTTGTTAGCAAAACAATGAGGAAGAACTTTGTTAATAAATACTTCAATAGCTGCACTGTATCCTGAGGCAAATAAAAAAGGATTGGTCAACTTATCCCACTCTTCGCCATAATATGATTGAATAGCATTAAAATAGTTTTTTAATGCTGATGCTTGGTAATCCAAAGTGGTTAATGAATATTTCGAAAATTCTCCATCACTTTTAACAAGAGGCTTTAAGCTGTTTACAAAGGTTGATAATTGAATACCTCCTTTGAATTTTCTTGAGCCTGGAAATTTTATATAACTTTGATATGGAGATGTATCCTCCGTATTTAAAATTTTTGCGATATCTGTTCCTCTTTCAATGCTAAAATCTTTTGCTGATACATCCATTAATCCATAAAGATCATATATTAAACTTTTAGGTACTGATTTTTGTTCTGTATTGATACTTACAAATATTTCTGCACATCTCTCAGTTTTTAAATTATTAGCAAGCACTGTAGGTATAAGCATATCACCAACTTCCGAATCATTTTTAATGGCTTCTTTTAATCCTTCAACTCTGTGTTGACCATCAATTACTTGTGCAATTCTTGGTGTTTCTTCTATACTTATTATTTTGCTAGTTTTAGAATAAGTTAGTTTACCCTCATCAATAACATTCAGTATTATATTATTAGGAAAGAACCCATCGTTTAAAAGGAAATCTTTTATACTAGAAATTCTTCTTCTATTAAGTATTCTTTGAACCGATCCTTCTTCCTTATCAACTCCTCTTCTGGCAACATACGACATATTTGTTAAAAACCTTGCTTCAATCAGACACAGGTAATATTTATTCTTTTTGTGCTCAAATTCTAATGCACTTATTCTTTTCATTGTTTAAAATTAATATTCTTTGTTTAAATAGCAATGTAATTATAATAATATATTGCTACAAATGAGCAAAGTTATTATAAGGCTATAATGCAAACTATTGAATTAAATAAAATTAATATCTAATAAAAAGAAAATATTATTATTAAAACAGATAAGTTAATTATTAAATGACCAACAAAAATAAGTTTGTACAGATTAAAGTTTGTAGCTTGCATTTAACAAATAGAGCCTAAACCACTTCAACAAACTCTCCACTCATCGCTTTAACGGCTTCAATAATGGCGGCTTTATCATAATTGCATTCTTTCCAAAGCTCTGCTTGCGTTCCGTGTTCTACAATTTTGTCGGGTATGCCTAAACGTTTTACCTTGGCGGTATATTGATGGTCTGCCATAAATTCTAAAACTGCACTGCCAAAACCACCTTGTATGCAACCATCTTCAACAGTAATGATGTTGTTGTATTGTTCAAAAATTTCGTGCAAAAGTGCTTCATCTAAAGGTTTAACAAAACGCATATCGTAATGTGCCGGATTTAAATCGAACATCGCCAACTCTAAACAAGCTTGTACTGCAAAATTTCCAGGATGACCTATAGTTAAAATCGCAATATTTTCTCCATCCTTTATTTTTCTGCCTGTACCAATTTCAATTTTTTCAAACGCTGTTCTCCAATCAGGGATAACTCCTTGCCCACGTGGATATCGGATAGACCAAGGCAACTCCACCTCATCTAACTGTGCAGAATACATCAAATTGCGTAACTCACTTTCATTCATTGGGGCAGAAATAACCATATTCGGTATACATCTAAAATACGCCAAATCATACGCACCGTGATGCGTTGGTCCATCAGCACCGGCAACACCGGCTCTATCTAAACAGAATATAACCGGTAAACTTTGTATAGCTACATCGTGAATAACTTGATCGTAAGCCCGCTGCATAAAAGTTGAATAAATATTGCAAAACGGTCGCAAGCCTTGGGTTGCTAAACCTGCCGAAAATGTAACGGCGTGTTGTTCAGCAATACCTACATCAAAAGCGCGGTCAGGCATTTCGGCAATCATATATTTTAAGGAACTACCACTTGGCATCGCAGGTGTAATCCCAACAATTTTATCGTTTGCTTTGGCTAACTCAATAATGGTATGTCCAAAAACATCTTGATATTTTGGAGGCTGTGGTGTATCAACGGTTTTCTTTCTGATTTCACCGGTAATTTTATCAAACTTACCCGGCGCATGCCATTTAGTTTGATCTTTTTCAGCCAAATCATAACCCTTACCTTTTACAGTTACGCAATGCAATAATTTAGGTCCTGGTATATTTTTTAAGTCTGCCAACACATCTACCAAATGATTAATATCATGTCCATCAATAGGACCGAAATACCGCATGCCCAAACCCTCAAATAAATTACTTTGTTTGGATAGCATGGATTTTAACCCCGCTTCTACCTTAGAGGCAACCTCTTGTGCATTTTTACCAAACTTACTTAAGCCACCCAATAAATTCCAAATATCATCTCTAAATTTATTGTATGTTTTGGAGGTAGTTATGTCGGTAAGATATTCTTTCAAAGCTCCTACATTAGGATCAATAGACATACAGTTATCATTTAAAATAACCAATATATCTTTATCCTTCGAAATGCCTGCATTGTTGATGCCTTCGAAAGCCAAACCACCCGTCATGGCACCATCGCCAATAATGGCAACTACTTTATCGCCGGTTTTTTTATGATGCACCCCATACGCCATACCCAAGGCGGCAGAAACCGAAGTACTGCTGTGCCCAACCCCAAAAGTATCGTACACACTTTCTTTTCTTTTCGGGAAACCACTTAAGCCTCCATATATTCTATTGGTATGAAAAGCGGCTCGCCTGCCGGTTAAAATTTTATGCCCATAGGCTTGGTGACCAACATCCCACACCAATTGATCGGTTGGTGTATTATATATATAATGTAAGGCAACCGTCATTTCAACTACCCCCAAACTAGCACCAAAGTGCCCACCATAAATACTTACCGTATCAATAATGTATTGTCTTAACTCTTCACAAACCTGAAACAATTTTTCTTTACCAAGTGCGCGTAAATCTTCTGGAAATTCGATGGATTTGAGTAGCTCGCCCGCTTCAATCATTGGCTTTTTGTATTTTGATTTTGTTGTTAAACTCAAAGTTAGCACTTTTATGTATTTTTGGGTAATGTTTTTAAGTTTTAATAAGAGAGTTGGTTTTTTTGGGGCATAAGGAAAACCTAGTTTTATACATAAATTTGACAAGTTTATTAATGCAGTTGATATTGCTCTGTTTTTGGTAGATGGCGTTTTTTGTCTTTCTACGGAGAACCGAAGCTTGCAAACTAGCCCCGATTGCAGCGGTTATGCTGCCTGAAGCGGGGGCTTTTGCCGCGTTGCCGCAGCATTTGAGCGGAAAGCGGGACCCACGTTATTATTATGCTGTAAATTTTCGCTTCAAAAAAAAACTAATGTAAATGTGGCAATTATTTTGATAAACTTGTTATATATTTCTACAATATTTTCATCCTCAGGCAACCTTTTCTATACTTTTTAAGATATGTTTTAATATAGATTGGAAAATTTTAACCTTAATACCAACGACGAACAGTTAGTCAAATTGATTAATTCGGGTAATAAACAAGCCATTCAACAATTGTATGAAAGGCACGAGTCGTATTGGTTTAGAATGTGTTTACGGTATGGGCGAAACAGACAAGAAGATATTAATATTAAAGATGCTGAAATAGTTACTCCTCAAAGCACCATACAACATAAGCTATCTTATCAAACTAGAACGGATTATGCACAAACCAGCTATCCAATTTCAATTGAATTTAACAATGGTGAATTAGTTGATGATGATGATATTAACATTCAAATTGAAAATAGACAACAACTGAGATACTTTCGTATTCCTTTGGGTTTTGAGCAATATTTTGGTAAAAACAGAATAAAGGGTTTTATTTCTGGTGGTTTCCGGTATAACCGCATTTCAGGTGTACAAACAACATATACCAATATTACAGCCAATAACCAATTCATTGACACTTCACCCTCTGGACAATTTCAAAAAATAAAAAAACAGTATATAAATATTTATGGTGGAATTGGCTTAGATTATCAGATTTTAAATCATTTTCACACAAGGGCATCTGTCAGTTTACATCAAAAATTAATTAAAAAGCGTATTTATTCTACTATAAAAACCAACGATTTTAATGTTGGCTTGTACTATCGGTTTTAGATTAAGAAGTTTAAATCGAGATGACAATTATAAAAACATATAAATATTTTATTATAGCATATAAAACCGAACACACTTGAGAGAGTGTTGTTTTATGATACCCGTTTATCCATTAACAATAAAACAGCTTGTGCAGGCTGCCATTTTCAAGAAAATGCTTTTAGCCATTGTTGAAATTTATTGTTTCTAATAGTTTCAATTTTTACTAAACCATCTATAAAATACAGTTAGTCTTATAATAAATGTTTTTTGTTTAAGATTCGAATCACAAATATATCAAAACTATTTTGTCGGGTTTAAATGCACTTCAATCCATTGAGCATACATTTAAATTATTCGCAAATACACAAATAGAAAGTTTGTCGGGTTTAGATAATTTAACCTCCATAGGTAGTTCGTTAGAAATTTCAGGTAATGAAAATCTAATAAACTTAACCGGTTTAGAAGGAGTCCATTCAATTGGAAGTGCTTTGTCAATTTCCAATAATATGGGGTTAAACAATTTTTCCGGCTATTCACGGAGATGTGAAAATACTACACAATATATTTTTGATGGATTTTTCGGGTTTAGAAAAGAATTTATATATTTAGCTTGTAAACAACCCAATGTACTTTAGTACTATAGGCTCGTAAAACGAGGCTAGTTTATAAACTTCGGTTCTTCTTAAACATAAAAACGGGGTATTCGAATACAGGAAAACATCAAACACTTTGATAAATTTGTTAAATATTAGCAAAAAAATAAAAAATTTAATCCTCATCTAAACAACTGATTATCTGTTAATTACGATCAGTTTATGTTATTGAAAGCATATTTTTTCAAAAAAAATGAAAAAACATAAACAAAACTGATAACATTTTTAAGTTAAACGGAATATTAGGGTGTAATAATTATTTAAACAACTTAAAATTTAAAATTAGAGTTATGGCAGCAGTAATAAAAGCCTTATTTAAATGCGACGGACAAGAAAGTGAAGTAACAAACTTAGCTTATTCATTCGATCAAAACATTGACAACATTGGTCAACCAGCCGGCGAAGTACGTGGTGGTATTATTAACGTATCCTTAATGTCAGCCAAAAGCGAAAAACGTTTCGGTTGGATGGTTGCCAGCGACGTTAAAAAATCGGGTGAAATTGAATTCATCGACAGCCAGGGACAATCATTAAAAACTTTAAAATTTGAAGATGCTTATTGTGTAGGCTATACTGAAGATTTTACCGCTTTTGATGGCAAAGCTTCCGGTAACGTAACTGTTAAAGATGGCGCAAAGGAGCACTTAACTTTAAGTTGCAGATGCATTGTAGTTGCCGGTGAAACCCACGAAAATACATGGGAAACTATCTAAACGACTAAGTTTAAACCATGTAAAGTCGTAGCGAAAATTCGCTACGACTTTTTGCTATTAAACGTCAGGTTACTTTATGCTGGTAAGAACCGGTTTGATAACAAGACATGACACAAAGTACACTTCAAATGGCTAAACGATTATAGCATATATCAAATAAAAATACAGAATTATGGGTTCTCTAAAAGTCAATATAACATGTGGAGGTGACAATATGGAAGTTCAACAACTTCAAATTGAACCAGATAATTGGCATCATCGTTTTGAAGTTTCTGTGGTCTCAAAAATGGTGAACAATAAAAACATAATTCGTATTGAGATGATTGAAGTTACTCAAAAAGCTATTCAAACCGATCATCTTTCGGCTACCAATCCGCTCAATATAAATACACCACCTCTCCAAAAAAAGGAATCTCAACCTGCTGAAACTGATGCAACAAGACCCAACCCACCTTCAATTTTTAGTTTAAACCCTAATCAATCAAAACAAGAAACAGACCACGATACTGATCCTATTGACGGATCGGTATGGTTATAGCTATACACCACCTGGGCTCGGTCAGAATTTCGGACGGCAGCAATACAGTCACCATAATTATATTTCAACAATTTGACGGAAATTAATTAAATTGCAAAAGAAAAATTTTGGCTATGGGCGGTTGGTTTTGTTTTACAACTGATACATGAATTAGTTTGTCTTTTTATTTTACTAAACATGCAAATTGGAGAAATTTAAATTAAAGTCCCTTCAATTTTTTGATTTACTTTGCAGCTCATATCAAAATTGAAAGGATTAAGCTATGCCAATTATAGATACACACGCCCATATTTATTTAAAACAATTTAAAGAAGATGTAGATAAAGTGATTCAACGGGCAAAGGCTGAAGGAGTAGAATCGATTTTTTTACCAAACATTGATTTAGATTCGATTGAGGGGATGTTATCGTTATCTGAACAATATCCAAATTATTGTTATGCGCTATTGGGTTTACATCCTTGCTCAGTAAAAGAAAATTTTGAAGCGATATTAGAGCAAATGAAACCCATGTTTCAACAACATACTTTTTATGGAGTGGGGGAGACGGGTTTAGATTATCATTGGGATGTAACGTATAAAGATCAACAAAAAGAAGCCTTAAAAATTCAGGTGGAGTGGGCAAACGAATTGAAATTACCCATCATTTTACATACGCGTAAATCGTTTGAGGATACCTACGACATTATTGCCAAACATAAGTCAGCGGAGTTAACCGGTATTTTCCATTGCTTTGGTGGAAATGCAGATGATGCACAAAAAGTAATCGACATCGGCTTTTATGTAGGTATTGGTGGAGTAGTAACCTATAAAAATAGTAACTTAGATGAAACCCTTAAACACGTTCCATTAAATAAAATTTTAATAGAAACGGATAGCCCTTATTTGAGTCCGGTGCCTAAAAGAGGCAAACGCAACGAACCGGCTTTTACCAAATGGGTAGTTGAAAAAATCGCAACCATAAAAAATATTAGTATAGAAGAAGTGGAAACCATCACAACGCAATCGGCTAAAAAATTATATCAAATACAGTAATTGTTCTTCCTAGGAATGATGAGAAAATAAATTTACCATCTATGATAAAGCAATTTTTTGATAGACGAGGCGAAAAACGTAGTCTTAGTGGGGCTAAGGCGAGGCTTTTCAACGAAGTATATAAGAAAATTGCAAAGTCAGAATGTAAATTTATTTTTTTCTCATTCCGTAGTAAATGGCTTGTTTTATTTTGTAGTTTTTCCACCCATTTCGGTAAAAACCTTGTCTATGGGTTCCCATAATTCAATTTTATTTCCGTCGTCATCCATAATATGTACAAATTTGCCATAGTCAAAGGTTTCAATAGAATCCAAAATGGTTACGCCATTTAATTTAAGTTTTTCAATCAACCCTTCAATATTTTGAACTCGATAATTAATCATAAATTCCTTTTTTGAGGGGGCAAAATAGTCGCTTCCTTTTTTAAAAGGACTCCATTGCAGGTAGTTAATTTCTTCCGGTCGATGAGCATTTCTAAATTCAAAACTTGAGCCCCATTGACTGGTTTCTAATCCTAAATTTTTGGCATACCACTTTTTTGTTTTTTCGGTATCTTCCGAAAAAAAGAAGATTCCTCCAATGCCGGTTACTTTAGGAATGGGGTTGTTATCTTTTGATTTTTCATGGTTGGTTTCCTTCTTATTGTTCATGTTAACGTCTGTTTTATGTTATCGTTTTGCAACTTAATAAAACTAATTTCCTTATCGAAATTAAAAATATATTGATCATCATTTTAAAAATTATGAATTTTCCAAAAGCTATTCTACTTTGATATTCAATTGAGAAATCAACCAGATAAAATTTGTTTATCTTCGCTGTAAGATGTTTAATAAGCAACAAAGTATTACTGAAATCAAGAACTTACTAGCCGTTTTGTTAACTGGTTTAGGAATGTGTTCTTTTTCAAATACAAGTGATGCGCAAGCTACATGGAATGAGGTGTACACCATTTTAAAAAGCAATTGTGCAACTGCCGGTTGCCATGCTGGGGCAAATCCTGCTGGTTTGTTGTATTTTGATTTAGAGCAACATTTTGTGTACGAACAAATTTTTAACCAGTTTCCGCAAAATGAAACAGCAGCACGAACTAACAACAATCGCTTGGTTTATGCCGGCGACCCATACCGTAGTTATATTTTCAGAAAGTTAAACAACGGCTTTACCAAAGATACACCGCTGACGGAGGCTGAACAAGATGAGTGGCACGAAAACACGTTAACCGATATTGAAAAAGAATTGATTCGTCAATGGATTTTATTTGGAGCGCCTGATAGTGCCGAGGTAGTGAAACGCGCTTTAGTAGAAGAATTTTATAATGGCAATGGTATCGCTTCAGTTGAAGAAGCACCCGACCCGCCGGAGCAAGGTTTTCAAATACATGTTGGTCCTTTTTACTTGCCGCCAGGTGCCGAGCAGGAATATTTTTTTAAATATCCTTTAGATAACTTAAACGATAAAATAGAAGTGGTAGCTTTTGACACACAAATGGGCAGCAGCTCACACCATTTTATTATTATGAAATTTTGGAACAGTTTTGTAAACAAAACCAATTATGGTTTACGCGAATGGGACCGCCACGACCACGCCACTTTTGAAGAAGTAGCCCAGCAAAGTCAACGGATTGAATTACCCAAAGGCAGTGCTTTTGAATGGAAAGAAAACACCGTGTTAGATTTAAATACACATTACATTAACTATTCCGCTTCGGC
Source organism: uncultured Chitinophagales bacterium (assembly GCA_938023075.1). Classification (GTDB taxonomy): domain Bacteria; phylum Bacteroidota; class Bacteroidia; order Chitinophagales; family JAHDHT01; genus CALHDG01. Next base: position 2,831 of record CALHDG010000237.1, on the reverse strand, counting down.
AGTGTTGGCTTGCGATGTGTATATTAATGTTGAAACGCAAGCCAGCGGCACGGCTAATCAATTGATGTACACCCAAGTTATTCCTGATATAACTATTAACGTACCTGCTAGTGGTGAGCCGGTTGAGTTGGTAGATACTTTTTCAGTTAAAATTGACACTTTACCACATCTTTTTATTTGGTCGCTTACCTCTCATGCTCATGCTGCCAGTATTGATTACGATATTTTTGAGCTAGTTCCTAACCAACCGCTCCATCATATTTATGATGCCTCATGCACTGATGGCATACCGGGTTGCGCCAATGGTTTTTATGATTATGAAAGACCACCTACCCGGTATTTCAATCCATTTTTAAAAGCCAATCCTGCAACCGGTGTGGTACATAAAGTTACTTATATTAATAAGGGCACTCAACCTTTAACTTGGGATTGGACATCCAAAGGAGAAATGATGGTTTTTGTAATGCGATATTTGTTAGATACTACTGGTGTTGAGATGTTGGTAGATTCAGAAGTAGCTGTTGAAGAAGTAACCGGATTTAACGAACGTGAAAATTTTAGGCTCTACCCAAATCCAACTAATGGAATGTTATTTATTGAAACTAAAAACAATTACCCAAACACCGCATTGCACATATATAGCTCGTTAGGACAAATGGTTTACCACCAACAAATTGATAAGAAAAATCAACGTATCGATTTGAGCCATTTGAAACGAGGTGTTTACTTGCTTAGGTTAAAAGGTAATCGCATGCTCAATAACTATGTTCAAAAGGTGATTATTCATTAAGTGTTTGACTTAACAAGTTCGATTTGTTAGAAATATTTGACAAGTTTATCCAAAAAACAAGGTAGTTGACACTTTCTGCATTGATTTTTTTTTGAAGCGAAACCTAGTAGCATCATAATAACAGTAGTCCCGCTTTCCGCTCAAATACCATTTTGCCAACGCTTCAAAGCCTGCGCAAAAATGGTATTACCGCTGCAATCGGGGCTAGTTTGCAAACTTTGGTTCTTCGTAGAAAGAAAAAAACGAGATCAGTCGAAAACAGGAAAGCATCTACATTTTGATAAACTTGTCGAATATTTTAAATTAAATTTGGGAAGGACTTACCCCAAACTTGGCTTTAAAAGTATTGCTAAAATTAGAAAGGTTATTATATCCTAAATCTAAATAAATATCAGAAGACGTTAAACTGCCATCTTCTAACAATTCTTTAGCTTTCAACAATCGTTTGTTGCGAAGCCATTTTCCTGGAGAAGCATCATACCCTTTAATAAAATGACGTTTAAAAGTTGACAGACTCATATTACATAAAAAAGCGATCTCTTCTAATGTAAGGGAAGAATAAACATGCTGTTCAATAATGGATTTAATTGAGGAGGCTTCTTCAGTTACTAATGAAAACAAAAAGTTTTCAAAAGCGTCTTCATATTTATTGAGCAGGTAGACTAACAACTCATCAAATTTAACCGACAGCAAATTATCTCTATAAGAAGGAGAAGCTTTTTTAATAATAGACAAAGAATTGAAATAAGTAGTTAGGTAATCATCATTTTCAATAGCAAAGTAAGAGGGTAGTTCTTTTGATAACGTTCTATGCTTTACGTGTGCATTCAAAAAATTTTTTAATAGTTGCTCCGAAAAGAAAAAGACCCGGCAGTAATAAATATCTTCTTTATCTAATAACTCGGTCCATAAACAATTTCCTTTTTTTATCAATAAAGATTGATCACTATCTACCGTAACCGAAGTATTTGCAAAATGCACTTGCTTTTTACCGGTTTGCAAAAAACTAAACATATGCATATTTAAATTGACCTTGGTTTTAATGATATCTACGGTCATTTTTAAATCATAAACATAAAGGTCGGGGTTTTGCTTAGGGTTGTTAAGGTATAACTCTGGTACATTTTCAATCTTCATAACAATTTTTAAGCTTGAATTTGATGAATAAAAAATAGCCTAAATAATTTATACGGTTCTATTACACTATTACTCTACCGAAAAATACTCTTATATTACGGTTGCATTAGGTTTAAATATCTAATGATATATGAAGAACTTAAGTGTAAGTTATACAATATTACTTGAAGAAAGAAACATTATCTTATATTTGTTAAAAGTTTTGTGGTTAGTTATGGTTGCGTGAACTGGGGTAAACAAAATTAAATCATTATAATTATATATAAATTTTTAAGTTGAAATAAAAAATGAGCGTTAATTAGTTTTGGAAAATTATTTTAGCAATTGGGTATATATTACAGGGGCTGATGCTTACTATTGGTCGGTTAATTTAAGTTCTCACTAATGCCTATTGAATCAATTTCTATTATGAAAATCTAAAAAACTGTTAACACTCGGTATAATAGTTACTTAATATAATTTTGAGCTTTTTTCAATAGAATTTATAATTATATTACAAATAGACTAAAAATTTATGGTATTATGTTTGTGAGATAAGTTCAATTGGTTATGGATAAAGGTCACATTGTTAAAATTTAGCCAATAAAAGCCTAGTTAAATTAACTTTATGCTAAATAAAACCTAATTCGTGTATATAATTAATAAGTGTTGGTGGTTTAAATGAGTAATCGTATTATCAAATTCTCATTTTTTTAACAATCTGCTGCTGGTTAAATTTTTCACTACGGTTTTCCGCATTCTAGTACTAATCGGTAATTTTTGTTGATGGATAACTAATTGATTACCCTCAATGGCTGCTACTTTATTTTTGGCTACAATGTACGATTTGTGAATTTGTATGAAGGCATCTTTTGAAAGTAATTCAAAAATATTTTTCATTGGTACTAATGCTGTTATTTTTTCG
>CALHDG010000236.1 GCA_938023075.1 uncultured Chitinophagales bacterium | reverse complement strand
CCCAAACCCATGAAACTCCACCTCATACCAACGCCCATCGGCAACTTAGAAGACATTACCTTCCGGGCGGTGCGCTTATTAAAAGAGATGGATTTGGTATTGGCAGAAGATACCCGGCAAAGCAAAAAGTTATTTATACAGTATCAAATTGAAACGCCTTTAAAATCGTACCATGCACACAATGAACATGGGAAGACCAATTGGGTAATTGAACAAATTAAAGTGGGTTTAAAAGTTGCCTTAATCAGCGATGCCGGTACACCGGGTATTAGCGATCCTGGCTTTTTGTTAGTTCGAGAGTGCTTAGCTAATCAAATTGAAGTAGCGTGTTTACCTGGACCAACTGCATTAATTCCAGCCTTGGTGGCTGCTGGTTTACCGTGTGATCGTTTTGTTTTTGAAGGCTTCTTACCACAAAAAAAAGGACGTAAAACCAAGTTAGAAAAGTTAGCTTACGAAAGCCGGACGGTTGTTCTATACGAATCGCCTCATCGCATATATAAACTAATTGATGAAATTGAACGCTATTTTGGCATGGATCGCCAATTTTGTATTGCTCGTGAACTTACTAAAGTATACGAAGAATTTTTAAGAGGAACCGCCGCAGACATAAAAACTCAATTAGGCGAACGAAAGTTGAAGGGAGAAATTGTTGTGATTGTTCAAGGGCTTGGTAAATAGTATTGTTGTTCGCTTACTCTACAAGAATCTTCTCACTAAGCACTTCATTATTTGAATGAACCATTAGAAAATACATGCCGCTATGCAAGTGGGCTACAGGAAAAGTTAGTTGGTGTACTTCACTATCAATATTTTTTAGGAATTGTTGTTGAACCAATTGACCGGCAGCATTAAACAATCGAGCTTTTAAGGTACTGTTGCCTTGCTGCTCCATAGTTATTTGAACAACATCTGTTGATGGGTTAGAGACAACTTGAAGTAAGCGAATTGTAGTATTAAGATTTTCACTACACAAATAAGAATCAAAATAATTTTCTAAATTACATAAGCTTTTATAAATGTTTAATCTGCCGCCACTTACGGTTTTATTGTTTAAATCAAATACAGGATCGGTGCCGCGAATGATAAACTCTTTAACCAGCAAAGCACTTGCTGCCGGATCTTGCCAAACGGCATTCATAAAGGCTGCAGTAGGTGTAGCATATAACAAAGCAATAGTTCCGGCAACGTGGGGTGCTGCGGCAGAAGTTCCGCCGAAGATTCCATAATCGCCATAATTACTAATGGTAAATGTTTCTGAGCCGGGCGCACTTAAATCAATATGGGTTTTACCAAAAGCGGCACCTTCTAGTTCGTCGCGACGATTGGTATTGGTTACACTAATTAGAAAATTGCTGGTGCAAGTAGTTGGCAAGTCGCCTCTTACATCCACATCAAACATGGCATTAGCTGTAGCTCCTACACTCAAAACACCTGCTTCGCCTAAAGCGTTATACATAGCACACCATAACGGATGGTCGGCAGGTTTGCCTCCATTAATGCCCAAAGAAGCATTAGTTGCTACTACAAAGGCTCCTTGCATTCCATTGCTTTGATTATAGCGTTTACGCATGGTTAATACATAATCGTAGGCAGCAATTACATCAGCAACGGTTTGATTGGCAACAATATTCATGATTTTTACTTTCCAGTTAACTCCACAAACACCTATGGCATTGTTGCCTTTGGCACCAATAATACCGGCAACTGGTGTACCATGCCAATGCCCATAATCTCCATTTCCTACATCGGCAATTGAATCATTAAAATTCCAGCCATAAACATCGTCAATATATCCATTAAAATCATCGTCTATATTATTATCAGGAATTTCGTTTGGATTAGTCCAAATATTATCAATTAAGTCTGGGTGGTTTAAGCTAATGCCACCATCAATTATGGCTACTACTATTTCATCGTTGTTTGTTGTTAAGCCACCTGTAGTAATGTCCCATGCTTTGGGAGCATCCATATCGGCATCGGTAATGCCATTAAATTCTCCTTTATTATTGTATTGCCATTGAGCTTGGTACAATGCATCGTTTGGGGTGTTTTGCGGGTTTCTAAAACTTACAGCTTCATTAAATTGAGCAACTTTAATTTTAGGATGGCTTTTTAACTTTACTAATGCTTGCTTTTTATTAGTTGTAGAATTTGGAACATCCACCAACCAAATATTTAGATTTTTGGACAACTGCTTAACAACTACTATTGGCAGCATAAAAGCATTTGTTTTTGATGCATTTAATTGGGCGATTTCAACACCTTCTTCTAATTGAAGGATAATTTGCTGATTTTGTGCTTGACAAAGCAAAACGGTTGTTAACAATGTAGTTACCAGGATTATTTTTTTCATGCCTTAAAGATACTTCAAAAAATAATTAAAAGTTGATTTGAATAAACAGCTTAACCACAAAACTGGAAAACGAATGGAATACTACTTTTTAAAGGGGTAGCGTTAAATGGTTGTTATTCAACTAAATCAATTTCAGCATCAAAAAACGTATTAGATTCTACACTAAAACCCTTATTTAAATTAATGGATTCGCTTGCTTCGAAAACAACAGTACTGGAAGATTCTAACTGTCCATTGGCATTGATGGATTGTCTGGCACGGTAAGTTCCACTTTCTAAAGATCCGGTTAAATTTAAGATGTTGGGTAGCGCACTGTTAAGGTTGATTTGTACAATGTCGTGATCGTCTTCATCTTCATTGGCATTGGGTCCAGCACCATTAATTTCATC
>CALHDG010000235.1 GCA_938023075.1 uncultured Chitinophagales bacterium | reverse complement strand
GACAGCAATATCCTGACCGGAAGCAATAGTAGTTCCATCGGGAAAAGTAAAAGAAAAAGCATTACTGATAGTATAAGCACTTAAGTCAATTGCACTGTCACCGGTGTTCGTTAAAATAAAATATTCGCAATCGCTATCGTTACCTTGTGCACTGCAAGGATTAAAACTTAACTCCGAAATAATAAGATCTCCTGGTGGTGGAGGCACTACTCCTTCGCATCGGCAATCTAATCCGCTGATCTCTCCGGCATTGGGTTCTATGGTAAACATGTCAAAGCCTCCACCAGTAAAATCGATATTAACTGTATACGATTCTGGTGCTCCTGGGATGCTATCACAAGTAACTTCGCTGACTACAAAATTGGCAATACAAATAGGCGTACCGGCACAATCACAATCATCATTGATCACATCATTTTCGGTTGCTGGATTTCCATCATCACAAGTATCACCTGCATTTGATTGTAAAACCGGACAATCGAATGTTTCTGTAGTACCCGCGCAAGCACAATCTTGTTGAATAATATCGTAGTTGGTCATGGGATCGCCATCATCGCAAAGTTCACCAACTTCAGGATTATCGGTTATGCCTCCCATCCCATCGCAGGTATCGCAGCCGGTTGGTAACATGCAAGAGCCATCATCCATATTGGCATCATCATTAAAGTTACAAGCTAATGGATCGGTACAGCCTTCAGTTATGCAAGTGCTTAAATTGTTAGCTGCACCTGGGTCAGCTATGCAGTTGGCTAAGAAATTTCCTGCACCATCACACATAACGGATTGGGTTTCGGTATTATTGGAATCTTCTATAACCCCTACATCGGTTGAAGTGGCTCCATCAACTGGTGTACCAACACCGGTTATCTCACCTTCATAAGATAAAAATTGATATAAGGAACCATCGGTACAACTCACCGCAATACCGTCTGGACTTCCATTTTGTATACTGCCCGGATTCCACACATAATAATCCATAGTACCATCAGAACTTACTAAATCAGCAGCAGATAAAACATACGTATCATAGCTTGTACCATTTCCCCCGTTAATCAAATCAATTTGAACAGAAGCAGCTTCTGAACCAACAGATAAAGCAATTTCAATAAACTCGTTTACATCTGTACCGCCATTGTCATAATGAAACTCATTAATTTTGGCAGAGGCAGGGCAGTTTACCACAATTGGAGTGCCTTCGCAAATGCAAGCCGCATTGACCACATCATTATTGGTGGAGGTATTGCCATCATCGCAAGCATCGTTTATGTTTGCCATCAAATCAGGACAATCAAAAGTTAGGGTTATTTCTGTGCAAGTACAATCAGTATCAATACTTGAAGTGTCGCCATCGCTATCGGTACAGGTATCGCCAATGTTCGCCATCAAATCAGGACAATCGAAAGTTGGTTCGCCTAATATGCTGGACACACAGGCTGAAACCACAGCAGCGGCATCAAAACAGTTTGCCATACAATCGCCATCTGCAATCGATCCATCATAAGTAACTGAACTGATTAATGTGCCGCTTGCGTCTAATATTTCTATGGTTTCATTATTTGAGTTGCTCATGCTTCCGGTCCATCCGCCACTTAAATCGAACGAACCGGCAGGACACGTATCGGAAATTCCTAAAGAAAGGCTTCCACCAGCTGGGATTGTAGTTCCTGCAGGGAAAGTATAACTAAAGCCTCCACCTATAAAATAGCCGGATAAATCAACTGTTGAAGTACCAATATTTGTGATCACGATATACTCACAATCGCCATCACTTCCCTGATTAGCACAAGGGTTATAACTTAGCTCAGAAATGTATAGGTCACTTATTACAACTTCTATGCAATTACAATTTCCATCAATAGTTGAAGCATCGCCATCGCTATCGGTACAAGCCATTCCAAAATTAGCACAAATAATTGGACAACTACAATCTGTAGCATCTACTACTGAGTCGCCACCATTTTCATCTATACAAGCATCACCGTCATTTCCTAAACCCGGACAATCTAAACCGGCTAAAATTGAACTGGCACAAGCCGAAACTGTTCCACCGGCATCAAAACAGTTTGCCATACAATCACCGTCTCCTATTGCTCCATCGTAAGTTACTGCGCTTACTAGGTTTCCACTCGCATCCAATATTTCTATGGTTTCGTTATTTGAATTGCTCATGCTACCGCTCCAGCCTCCACTTAAATTGAAGGTGCCGGCAGAACAATTTGCGGAAATGCCCAGTGAAATACTCCCGCCGGCGGGAATTATTGTTCCTGCAGGGAAGGTGTAATTAAAGCCATTGCTTATACTGTAATCTGAAATATCAACATCCGTTGCCTCATCATTTGAGATTATCAAATATTCACAATCGCCATCAGCACCTTGATCGGTACAAGGGTTGTAGCTCAATTCTGCAATATAAACTGCCTGAGCATTTATGGAGTAAGCGGAAATTAAAAATACAAAACAAAGGGATAATAACGTGTGGAAAATTTTCATAAAATTTAACTAAAGTTGTATGGTTTATTTATATTTTTTTTAATGATGTTTATATAGCTTAGTTAAGATTAGTTTTGAAGTGCTACAAAAATAGAGAACGAAACTTAGAATCAGTTAATAGGAAAGATAAAGATTACCTATAAGTAACATCATATTTATGCACACTTTATAAACATTGCTGTGTGCATAATGACTTTAGCGAGGTGTAGAATTTTATCTGCAAGATGTTTTTTGAATCGCCTAAGCACAAAATCATTTGGTCAAAAAGTCAAAAATTTAATCTGAACAAATGTATATTAGCCATTTTAATCAAGCTATCCTTACGATTTGATATCTGGAATGAACAGGTTTATCAAAGTGGTTGATACTTTTCTGTTTTTAGTTCCTCCGTTTTTTATTGTACGAAGAACTGAGGTTTTTAAACTAGCCCCGATTGCAGCGGTTATGCCATTTTGCAAGGCTTTTGCAGCGCAGGCAAATGGCATTTGAGCGGAAAGCGGGACCTACGTTTTTATAATGCCGCTATGTTTCGCTTCAAAAAAAATTAATGCAAAAGTGTAAACTACTTTATAGTTTGGCTAAACTTGTAAAGGAATGAGAAAAAATAAATTTAACTTATAATTAAATAAACATTTGAATTTAAATGTTCAATAAGTGGTTTTTTCCGCATAATAATAAAGCAAATCATTTTAAGCCATTAGATGGATTGAGAGGTTTAGCTGTTTTAATTGTTATGTTGTCTCACTCAAGCAATACTGGTTTGCTGTTTCATGAGCACTTAAACTTGCACGGAACGGGAAAAGCTGGTGTTTACCTTTTCTTTATACTTTCTGCCTACTTGTTAGATCGGCAAATTGCACAAGCTTTTTTAAATAAAAAGGTATCTTTACGGTATTGGTTAAATTATTTTTGGAGGAGATTTATTCGAATATATCCACTTTTTCTGGTTGCACTTGTTAGCTACTATATTTTAAATTCAATAGGTTATTTCCCCACAAAAATTGAAGCGTTTTCTGACATTCCGCAACATCTATTTCTAATAGAAGGAAAAACTATCTTTTGGTCTATACCAGTTGAATTTAAATACTATTTTATAAGTCCGGTAATAATGTGGTGTTGTCATAAATACTTAAAATGGAGTTATTTAAAAATTTTTCTTTTTGTACTTATGCTTGTTTTAACAACTCTTTTATTGGCAAGTAAAGGTAAGCTATCTAATATATCAACTTTAAAATATGCACCAATTTTTTTGTCTGGTACTTTTCTTTCAGTTTATGAGTTGCTTAATCATGTTTCATTTAAGAAATTGAATAACCGGCTTTTTGATATTTTGGGTATTACTTCACTTATATTGATATTTATGAGTTTTCCATATTATTCAACCTTATTGGGTTTTGAATTAAAGTTTCATAAACCGCCATTTTATCTATTGTATATGTTGCTTTGGTCTATATTGCTGTTGTCTTCGAAACGTAGTGATGGCTTTATTAAAAGTATTTTGTGTTTTAAGCCCTTACGATTTTTAGGTACCATTAGCTATAGTTTATACTTGTTTCATATGTTGGTCATTCCTTTTGTAAAGAGAATAAATATTATACCATCTGATTTTCAAATATATCTGTTTTTTTTAGTCTCCATTATTTTTTCATCAATTTCCTATCTATTAATTGAATTACCGCTTTCAAAAATTTCATTTCCAGGAAAAAAAATCCTTGATGTGCGCAAGTTTTCCTGAAAGCAATACTTCGGTTAGATTACAAATCTCGCTGACTGTGGAAAATCTCTACAAACCTATCTTCAAAAAAATAACCTTTATCTTTTTCAAATAAAGGTTATTTCTTTCTAATTTTAAATTTTAGGAATTTTGTACTTAATCTAAAGTACAAGAACCGCCAGCTAATTGGGCAGCGGTGTCTGCGGTTGCACAAATATCTTCAGCCTCTGATTTTGATTTGTCTTCAATTGTGGTTGAACTTTCAATGCCGAGCGTAGTACATGTGCAAGTGTAATCTTTTTTACAAGAAGTAAAAGCAGTTAAAATAGCCACTACTGCTAAAAGGCTGAAAATCTTTTTCATATTTATTTACTGTTTTTAATGTTGGCTGCAAAAGTAAATTAATTAAACGCCAATTACAATATTTTTATACGCGTAATAAAAAAAATATTTAGTCATTATAGAGTTAGGAGAATAACCTTAAAATCGTGATTATTTTTACTCTATTTCATTGCACTTTAAAACCCTACTGTCAATTTGTAAAATAGTCATGATTACTATAGGGACCCCAAAGTGGTCGTAGCGTCTCGCAACGTCCTTTCAATTTAAGCGTCTCGCTTATTTATTATTTTGTATAGGTGGCATTAAAGTATACAATAAGCGATAATACTCAACTTTGCTTTGTAACCTTCACGGTCGTCAATTGGATTGATATTTTTATCAGAAGACAATTTAGAGATATTTTTTATGAAAGCACCAATTATTGCATCAAAAACAAAGGATTGCAAGTATATATTTATTGCCTTATTACAAGCCCTATTCATTTAATTATAGGTACAGATGGAAAGCCATTATCAGATATTATTCGAGCTTGGAAAGCATTTATTGCTCGGCATATCAGAAAATGCTTAAAAGAAGCCAACTTCGAGAGCAGGAAAGCATAGATTATGCGTGTTTTGTGATATAAAGGTATAACCAATAGTAAAAATAAAGATTTTCAACTTTGGCAGCAAAACAATCATCCAATTGTCTAAATACCAAATTGATTTTTCAAAGCATTTTCTGTATTAAAATACATAATGCCTATAAAAACAAATATAGTAATGAGGGCAAAAACCCAACCCCATTTACCAAAAGGTAAAAACATACCTCCTATTGAAAAAATCATCATACCAAAACCAAATAATTTTAAATCGTGCGACGATCTTTTCTGCGCAAAATCCCAACTTTGCTGACTCTTCATAGCGGCTTTGGTGCGGTAACCATACAACTGATTAATTTTTTTTGGAGGATACTTAGTCATCACAAAACCAGCAATTAGAAAAGTAAGTCCACACAAAAAAACAATAATGGTGAATGAATTTAAAAACAACTTCAACATGCCACAAAAATAAATAATTTTTGTTAGAACTTTTGCTGCAAAAAAAACCAGTCAAAAATAGCTGTTCATAATTTGTAATTAATTATATATTTATTATGAAATATTTATTGCAGCCAATTACAAATAAGTCCAGTAGCTTTGTGTAACTTGGGTATTAGTTGCTCCAAAAGCTTTTCATGTTGCTTCAATTTTTGAAATTGTTTATAGTTGGTTAATGCAGTAGAACCATCAAAATCTACATAAGCCAGTCGAAGGCAAAGCTGACTTTCATCCATACCAAACGCAGAGCCGGGCAAGGTGGCTATTTTAAATTGATTAAATAAATAAGCAGCCAGTTGTTTGCTGGTAAAAATATTTATGGAAGATAAAAAACCTCGATGGGCTTCAAAATCGGGGAATAAATAAAAACCACCTGACGCATTATGGCATTTTATGTTCACTTGATTAAATTGAGTAGCCATATATTCAGCAATGGCTTGCAAAACAATTTTTGGCCGTTTTATATAGTCCTCCATTGCTTCATAATTAGTATATGCTTTTATAGTGGCGTATTGAATGGGGGCACTCACACAAGAAAAAGTTTCACTCGCCAATGCCGCCATTTCATTTTGCAGTGCTCTAAGGGTTTCTGGAAATACAAAATGCCCTAATCGCCAGCCGCCTGCACCACACCATTTACTAATACCGCTACTTATTATAGTACCTTCAGGATAATAAGTTGTCAGGCTATGATGTTCACCAGAAAAATGTAACCGTTCATAGATTTCATCTGCAATAATAGTGAGCTTGTATTTTTTGGCAACCATAGCTATTTCTTGCAGCTCTTCTGCTTGATAAGTTTGCCCTGTTGGATTATTGGGGTAATTTAAAATTAACAACTTGGGTGCTTGAATTTGTTGACATACGGTGGCTAAATCTTGCGCCTTTATTTGCCAATGGTTTTCAAAAGTAGTAGATACCCAACTCAACTTATTATTCGCATAAGTTGCTTGCGGGGCATAACTTACCCAACTTGGCGACGGTAATAATACGTGCCAATTTTTAACCATCTGACATAAAAATATCAACTCTTTACTTCCAGGACCAATCATAATAAATTCTGCACTAACCGGATAGTTTAACTTATTTTGATAGTAGTTGGCAATGGCTTCTCGTAAAGATAATAAGCCCATAACAGGTAAATAATCTTTTTGACGTGCATTTGTTTGTAAGGCTTCCACCACACTTTTTGGAACAGGAAATGGAGACTGCCCGAAACCTAACTGATAAACGGTTTCTCCTGAGGCAATTAATTTTTTCGATTGCTCATTAATTTGAAGGGTAGGGGAGTACTTCATATTGATTACTTTTTGATGTTTAAAAGTATGAAGTATTTTTGAATTATGCATGAATTATTTCTATTGAAGAAAATTAGGTTCTACTACGTTTTTAATGAGAAATCTTACTAAATGTTTTTAAACTACCCCGACCTTTTTCTTTAGAAAAAGCCAACCTACCGATGTGTCGGTACAGGCTCTTCAACATTTGAAGGGGAATTCCGGCTTACCTCATAAAATAACATAAAACTGCTTCCATTAAAATGGTAGTAGTACCGAGAATTAAATAATCCTCATAAAATCAAATGACATTTAAATTATAATTTGTTGATTACATTAACAATAAAATCACCAACTATGTTGGTAGGCTTTCCATATTGAGGGTCTATATCTTCCGTTACTATCTGTTGGTTTAAAGCCATATTTACTGCCGATTGAATTGCCTTGGCTTCATCCAATAAGTTAACGTGTTCCAGCATCATTGCTGCAGATAAAATGGCTGCCATTGGGTTGGCAATGCCTTTACCGGTGGCGCTATAATAACTTCCGTGTACGGGTTCAAACATCGCATATTCATCACCTATGGAAGCGGATGGTAACAGCCCCAAAGAACCTCCAATCACACTGGCTTCGTCACTTAAAATATCGCCAAACAAATTACTGGTTAATATTACATCAAACTGTTGAGGATTTAAAATAAGTTGCATCGCGGCATTATCAACAAATAAGGTTTCAAATTGAATAGTTGGATAGTGAGTTGCCACATCACTTGTAATACGCCTCCATAAGCGGCTGGTTTCTAACACATTCGCTTTGTCCACTAAAGTGAGTTTTTGTTTGCATTTTGAAGCAGCTTTAAAGGCGAGATGAGCCACTCGTTCAATTTCAAATACTTGGTAACTGCATAAATCAGAAGCTAATTTTCCATCTTCACTTAATTTTTTTTCTCCAAAATAAATGCCACCCGTTAACTCCCGATAAATTTTTAAATCGACTCCGTTAATGATAGCTTCTTTCAAGGGGCTTTTATCCAAAAGTGCATCATAAGCTTTAACCGGTCTGATGTTTAAAAATAAATTAAGCTCCTTTCTCAATTGAAGTAAACCCTGTTCAGGTCTAATTGTTGCATTCGGATTATTATCAAAATCTGGATGACCGATTGCTCCAAATAAAATCACATCATTTGCCTTACAAATGTCCAATGTTTTTTCTGGTAATGGATCGCCAGAATCGAATATAGCTGCCGCGCCAACCAAAGCCTCCTCAAATATAAATTGATGACCAAATTTTTGTGCAACCGTTTGTAACACTTTAATAGCTTCGTTAGTTACTTCTGGTCCAATACCATCTCCCTTTAATACTGCTATTGATAAATTTTTCATTACAGAATTTATAGTGCTCAATATTTATAAAAAAGCAACTTAATCCTAATTTAAATTATCAACAATACTTTAAAGGTGTTTTTTTGAGCAAAGCTTTCTCTTAAAGAAAACTTTATTAAAGTTCTAAGGAATGATGAAAAAATAAATTTACCATCTATGATAAATTAATTTTTGATAGACGAGGCGAAAACGGGCTACGACAAGGCTTTTCAACGAAGTATATCGAAATATTGCAAAGTCAGAATGTAAAGTTATTTTTTTCTCATTCCTAAACAATAATTGTATTACTTTTGTGCATAGAGTTGAAATCAGACCAAAATAACGACAATAAAATTATTGACTTTGCTTTGTTTAAAAGGCTGTTACAATTAGCCTTACCTTTCAAAGGTATTTTTATTGCCTCTACCATTTTAGCAATCATTTTAGCAGTTATCAATCCTTTACGACCTTATGTTATTCAATTGACAGTAGACAATGCTATTCTGAAAAATGACATACCACTTTTGTATAAAATGACCTTCGTTTTAATTGGTATTCTATGCTTTAATGTCATTTTTCGGTATTACTTTATTTATGCAACCAATTGGTTAGGGCAATCTATTATTAAAGATTTGCGGGTAGCAGTTTTTAGTCATATTCTAAAGTTAAGATTAAGATATTTTGATCAAACACCAATCGGAACTTCTACCACAAGAACTATAAATGATGTTGAAACGATCAACAGTGTGTTTTCGCAAGGGTTAATTACAATAATTGCGGATATGCTAACTATTATAACTATATTAATTATTATGTTTTATAGTGATTGGCAATTAACTTTAGTAGTGTTGACGGTTTTTCCCATTATGATTTATGCTACTTATTTATTTAAAGAAAGTATAAAGAAAAGTTACGATAGGGTGAGGACAGAAGTTGCCCGGTTAAACGCTTTTTTACAAGAACATATTTCGGGTATGTATATAGTACAGGCTTTTACGGCTGAAGAAAGAGAACTCAAAAAATTTAAAGCCATTAATGATAGTCACCGGAGTGCAAACATTTCCGCAGTATGGGCATATGCTGTTTTTTTTCCGGTCATGGAAATCATTTCGGCAGCCGCTTTAGCTTTGGTGGTTTGGTATGGAGCGAATAGAATTATTAATAGCGCAACCAGTATCGGTACGTTAATCGCCTTCATTATGTATTTATCGATGTTGTTTCGCCCCTTACGGATGATGGCAGATAAATTTAATGTTATACAAATGGGTATGATTGCGGCAGATCGTATTTTTGGTATTTTAGATTTAAAAGATAACATACCCAATACCGGAAAAACGATGGTAAAAAATATAAAAGGCACTATAGCTTTTGACAATGTATGGATGGCTTATGATGAAAAGAATTTTGTTTTAAAAGGCGTAAGTTTTGATTTACAAGCCGGTGAAACCTTGGCAATTGTTGGTGCAACTGGAGCGGGTAAATCTTCTATCATTAATATTTTGAATCGCTTCTACCCAATACAAAAAGGAAGTATTAAGGTCGATGGGATTCCGGTTGAGGATTACGAACTGCAATCTTTACGAAGCCGCATCGGGTTGGTTTTACAAGATGTCTTCTTGTTTTCGGGTACGGTGTTAGATAATATTACCTTGCGAAACAGCGATATTACTTTAGACCGGGTGAAAAAAGCCGCCAAAGAAATAGGTGCGTCAACCTTCATAGAAAAACTCCCTGGAAAATATCACTATAATGTAATGGAAAGGGGTGCGATGCTATCTACCGGACAGCGACAATTAATTGCCTTTATCCGTACTTTCGTTTATCAACCCGACATTTTAATATTAGATGAGGCGACATCATCTGTAGATACGGAATCGGAAATGTTAATTCAACACGCAACAGACCATTTGGTGAAAAATAAAACCTCCATTATTATTGCACACAGATTAAGTACCATAAAAAATGCCGATAAAATTATTGTATTAGATAAAGGAGAAATTGTAGAAATGGGAACACACGAAGAACTACTCCAAAAACGGGGGCATTATAAAAAGCTGCACGATATGCAATTTTCTAAAACTAAAGCTGCCTAATTCATGCCAACTCCTTTTGCGCACATTTGGGCGGCTGTGGCTATTAGTCCATTTTTTTCAGATAAGCGCAATCTTGTTAAGTTGCTATTGCTTGGTGCTTTGTGTACCATTGTTCCCGATGCTGATGTAATTGCCTTTGATTTTGGTATACCCTATGGGCATTTGTTTGGGCATAGAGGCTTTACCCATTCCATTAGTTTTTCAGTGCTGTTCAGTTTGCTCATTATTGGTTTATTTTATAGAGATAGTTTTGCCAACCGGAAAATATGGTTACCCCTTTTTATTTACTTCTTTTTGTGTACGCTATCTCATGCTTTGTTTGATGCGATGACGAATGGAGGCAAAGGCGTAGCCTTATTTGCACCATTTTATAATGAGCGCATTTTTTTACCTTGGCGACCAATAAAAGTAGCCCCACTAAGTATTGATGGATTAATGAGTGATTGGGGTAGAAAGGTTTTAATCAGTGAGTTTAAAGTAGTTTGGATACCATGTATATTATTTTGGCTTACCGTGTTAGGCTTAAAAAGGGTGCGGTAATAGTAAACCGAATAATTATTGAAAGTACAGTTTTAGAGGAAATATTTTCTAAGAAAACTCACCATAAAAACGAATATTTGCACCAATTGTTTATTAATTTGTACCAAAAAGGAATAAATATATGCCAAGAAAAACAATAACTTTCGCAGAAAAACAAGATCAGTGGTTGAAATTTGTAGTTGAACAAGGGCATTATAAAGATGAAAGTGATTATGTGAGAGACTTAGTTAGAAAAGATCAAGCAAGAAACGCTGAATTTTATACTTTATACTCGGCTATTGAAGCAGGTTACAAAAGTGGGATAAGCGAGCGTAATTTGGATGATATATGGAGCCAAGCTGAAAAGGAAATTGATGAGTTAGGCACTGTATGAGTAATTTCAAATTTTCAAAAAAAGCTGAACGTGATCTAATCAATATTGTAAAGTATACAATCCAAAATTTCGGTAAACAGCAGTCAGAAAAGTATAAGGCAGAACTGCTTCATTGTTTAAATCGTTTAACTGAAAATCCTAATTTAGGAAGAAGTGCTGCTCAATTTCATCCTAATTTAAGAAGATATAATTTTAAATCACATACCATTTTTTATGAAATGAAGGATGTTGGTATTTTTGTGGTCAGAGTCTTGGGGCAGAAAATGGATTATAAAATACATTTGTAATTTTTCTATATAATAATGTTGAATTATATTTCCTAAGTATTAATAATTTCAATACGAATATCATCATCGACTTCTACCAAAAATCCGGCTCTAAGCTTATGTCGCTTTCTAAATTCTTGAACGCCGTTTACTTTTACCAAACCCTCTTCAACCATCATTTTGGCATGACCACCGGTTTGCGCAATTTGCTTTAGCTTCAATAATTTGATGAGCTCAATAAATTCATCTCCTTTTCTTAAACAAAATGTATCTTTTTTCATAGTGTTGATAAGCGAATTACATAATACGCCTTAACCGTTCCACAATATAAAAAACAGCAGGACAATCCACCGTATTGGCACTGTGCATATACCGTCTACTGGAAAATTCTGGTTTATAAGTATGTGGAAATTCTTCGCAGTCTTTCGGGCGAACTTCATAAATGGCACAAGCGTTATCCTCTCCAAGAAAAGGACATGGTAAACCAGCAATAATTAACTGATCGAATGGATCTTTTTCCAAATATTGATCCGTAAATTCTTCTTCGGTCAATTTTAAATGAGCTGAAATTCTCGTCAAGTCCTTTTTTGTAATTTGAGCAGTAGAAGTTTTACAGCAATTGCTGCATTGTAAACAATCAATTTTGCTAAAAGCCTCATCGTGTAAAGCCTTTGTTGTTTTGTCAACTTTTTTTTGATTGCCACGATGCTTCAGTTTCGTCAAAAATTTAAAATTTCGGTCTTCATTTTTTTCAGCATGCTTCTTCCAATTGTTCATGATTTCTTGCATATGCTACTGATTTTTTTCTTATTCTATTAAAATTAATTTATGGATGAATAAAGCCTGTGATCAAAAATTCGCGAGACCAAAATTAAGACCATAGCAATTAAGGCAGGAGCAAATTGACCATCATTGGCAAACCAATGGGCTCCAAATGCCAACATCGAATCAAAAAACAAACCCGCATAAGCCCATTCTTTTAAAACCCTTGATTGTTTACTCAATATGGCTACTACGGCAAGAATTTTAGCAACAGCAAGAGGGTAAATAATCCAAGTGGGGAACCCTAAAAACGTAAAAATTTCCTTTACCATAGGGTTATTAAAAAAATACATGCCCGCCGAAAATAAAAACAGGGCACACATCAAACCGGTGCTTAGCCAATAAATAATTTTATCCGTTTTCATGTTTTGTGTTCATTTTTTTGCGTTCAACAAACAATAATCCTCCAAAAGCCAATAGCAATAATATAGAACTTGCCAAAGAAATGGTTTCCCCCGTTTTATAAAAAGAAGGGTTAAACCTAAATTCAACTTTATGTTTGCCCGGCGGCATTACTAAAGCGCGTAAATTATAATTGGCTTGCAGCACTTCGGCAGCTTCACCATCAATGGTGGCTTGCCAACCGCCTCCGGCTTTATAAAACATTTCAGAAAAAACAGCCAACTGATTTTGATTACTATTCACTTCATATTCCAAATAATCCAATTCATTTTTAACTAATTGAATGCTTCCACCCGACCCCTTAAGTGTACCAACTTTATCTTTATAGGCTTCATTTAAAATCACTTCTGAGCAAGCCTCAAAGTTATCGAGTTTTGCCATTTCATCATCTGCATTAGTAGCCCATATAACTGAGTTGCTTAACCAAGCCGGTCCGCAAGCCGCTTCATTTAAGTTGGCTTTATTGTCACTAATAATATATTTTGTGTTCAACATATTCAATACATTGGGGTTGGCTTTGCTAATTTGCTGATCTAACAAATCTTGATAACGCGTTAGCTTAGCAGCCGAATAACCACCCAAAGTATTTAAAGAATAAGGTGTAATGCCATCCGAATCTAATCGCTTTTGTGTATTCCAAACCCTAAAATGTCCAGGCTCTTTGGTCAATTGTTGCTCTGCCGGGCTTAAGGCAAATGCCTTATCAATACCTCTTGGTTTGGTAAAATCTTCTGGGGTTAAATAACGTTTTGCCACTAAACCGAGATCAACTAAAGTTAACATGCCAATTAATGCCATTACGATTGGAGCTTTAATTTTTTCTTTAATGAAAACCCATAAAACCCCTGCAGATAACAAAATAAAAATTAAAGAACGAATAGCATCGCTTCGCATTAAAGCCTTACGGTCATTTATCAAATCATTTAATATTAAACCGGAAAGCTCAGGTGGTAATTGTGCATCGGCGGCACTTCTAAAATCCCAAAAAATACCGCCAGCTATTGCGGATAATAAACATAAGCCTCCAGTAATGCCAGTAGCGATATATAATTTTTTAAGGAGATCTTTTTTATTCAACGATTCCGTTAGCAAAAAATTTAAACCTATTACAGAAAGCAAAGGAAAAACGACACCCGCTATTGTCAATGCCATCATAGGGGTTCGAAATTTATTGTACAACGGAAAGTAATTAAAGAATAAGTCAGAGATAAATGAATACTTACCCCATGCAAGAAACATAGAAAGTACCACCGCCGCTATTGCCCAAATTTTATGTTTCCATGGTAATAATAGCAATGCTAATATAAATAGAAAACAGATAGTTGCACCAAAATAGGTTGGTCCACCAGTAAAAGGTTGATTTCCGTAATAGGAGGGCAGTTGTTTTATAATTTGCCTTGCATTATTTTTTGGAACTCGATTATCTATTAATGTTTGATAGCTTATAGAATTTTCACTTATAGAACCACCACCGGAAGCTCCACCGGCAAAATTCGGAATTAAAATGGTAAGTGTTTCGCTAATGCCATAACTCCAACTCATCGCATAATCATAATCTAAACCGCCATCATTTTGTTTGGCTTTTTCGGTGTTGCTAAGGGCGGTGGCTTTTCCTCTAATAGTTTCTTTGGTATGTTGATAGGTGGTTAATAATTGCCCGGCATTTAAACTGACTGCAAGCAATGCTCCAACCGCTAAAAATGTAGTGGCTTTGCCAAAACGGGCTAACTGTTGGTCTCTTACCGCAAAAACTAACTCGGTAATAAATATAATGATGCCCACTAAAAAAGCATAATAAGTAATTTGAACATGATTGGCATTGATACTTAAACCCAAGGTAACCGCCAATAAAAAACCACCCCACAACGGATGCCGCCGGTAGGCAAATAAGATGGAAGCGATAACCGGCAACAAATAAGCGGTGGTTAAAATCTTAGTGTTGTGTCCGGCTTCCAAAGAAACTACAAAAAAGGTAGAAAGCGCAAAAGCGGTTGCTCCAATAGCACTTAACCATTTGTTTAGCCCCAAAATCATGCAGCCTAAATAAAATCCCAAAAACATCAAAAACAATATTTTTGCTGGACGATAATTGTAATTCATCCCTAAAGATATTGCCTGATCTACATATCTTAATATGTTCGATTTGTGTTGAGTAGAAATTAAAAATGAAGGCATACCGGCAAACGGACGATTGGTCCATAAGGCTTGTTTGCCGGTTTTTTCTTTATGGTCTAAAATTTCTTTAGCCATGCCTTTCCATTGTACGATATCGCCTTGATACAACACTTTACCTTGCAGCAACGGCGATAAAAAGAAAAAGGTTAAGGCTAAAAACAACGCCACTATAACAACGTGTGGAAGCACATCGGTTTTCCAATTAAGGTTTTTCATCAACAATGTTATCTATTCGGGTAAAAATAAGATAAGTTTCAAAAGTTTTTGTTTTTCTAAGGTTTTATTCAGTAGAGGTCGCAATTTTTGCGACCTGTTGCGAAACTCGTCATTATTCTATGTAAACTTACTGTACAAAGATAATCCCAGAGGGATGACAGCTTGGTAGTAGCATAAAAGGCTACACATTAGTGAAGCTCCGTTGGAGCGATACCGCCCAAAGTTATTAAAAGTGTCGCTCCTCTGGAGCTCAATTAAATTAAATTACTTAGCTACCAAGATGCAGCACTTCCAGTGCTGACATTAAACAAATAAAAATACATTTTAATTACTATAAAAATATGCTGGTATGTATAGTTTTTAAAGTACTAGTTTTCAAAGTTCGCTGCTTCGTACTTTAACAAGGTGACACCTTTTTAAAAAGGTGTCACCTTTAATATTTACTTGGTGGCTATATATTTGGCACCTATATAAAAAGTGATGAAGTTGGAAGTTTAGCCCCGATAGGGGTGTTTGAGTGGTTATGCTGCTTGAAGCGTTTGCCCTTGTGCGTTGGCGCAGCATTTGAACGGATAGCGGGGAGCGCGTTTCTAAATGGTTTCACCGTTTCGCTTCTAAAAAAATAAAGTTATTTAAATGCAAGGTAAATATAGAGCTACATCTATATAGTTAGATTTATGAAGTGGAGTCTTCGCTTACACTTCAACAACTTTAACTCCCAATTCCTCCAAAGATGCTTGAGGAACTTGTGCCGGGGCATCCATCATTAAATCGCGCCCGCCGGTTGATTTTGGAAAGGCAATCACATCGCGAATAGACGTACCTCCAACCATCAGCATCACCCATCGGTCTACTCCAAGAGCTAAGCCGCCGTGCGGAGGAGCACCATATTTAAACGCATTGAGCATAAAACCAAACTTCGCATCGCGCTCTTCGGCACTTAAACCGAGTGAGTTAAATACTTTTTCCTGCATTTCTTTATCGTGAATACGGATAGAGCCGGAGCACAACTCGTTGCCATTCATAATTAAATCATATGTTTGCGCTCTTACTTTTAAAGGTTCGGTATCCCAATATTGCAAATCTTCTTGATGTGGCGAACAAAAGGGATGATGGGCAAAAGTAAATTCGCCGGTATCTTCATCTTCAATAAATAACGGAAAATCAATTACCCAAAAAACTGACCATGCTTTTGGGTCAATCCAATCTTCCCGCTTCGCTAATTCTAAACGCAAATCGCCCAAACATTTTCTGGCAACCGATTCTTTATCCACAATAATCAACAACATATCGCCGGTTTCTGCACCGGAAGCTGCTTTTAATTCTGCCACTTTTTCTTCCGTCAAAAATTTATCAATAGATGATTTATGACTGCCATCTTCATTAAATTTCAAATAGATCATACCACCGGCGCCACGGTGTGGTTCTTTTACAAAATCAGTTAGCTGATCAATTTGCTTCCGCGAATAAGTTGCCATCCCTTTTCCAACAATACCGGCAATCAATTTGCCATCGGTTAAAGCACTGTTAAAAACGTTGAATTCTGTACCGCTGCAAGCCTCATTTAAATCAACAATTTTACAATCGAAACGTAAATCGGGTTTGTCATTTCCATAATATTTCATGGCATCAGCATAAGTCATTCTTACAAAATCGGGCAAGTCTACCTCAATGGTTTTTTTGAAGGCATGTTTTACCATTCCTTCAAAGGTACTCAACACATCTTCCTGCTCTACAAAAGCCATTTCGCAATCTATCTGAGTAAATTCCGGTTGCCGGTCACCTCTAAAATCTTCATCACGGTAACATTTTACGATTTGGTAATAGCGATCCATACCGCCTACCATTAGCAGTTGCTTAAGAATTTGTGGAGATTGCGGTAAAGCATAAAAACTCCCCTTTTGTAAACGTGAGGGCACTAAAAAATCTCTCGCTCCTTCGGGTGTTGATTTAATTAAATTTGGTGTTTCTACTTCTACAAAATCTAAATTATCCAAATATTCCCGAACGGCTTTAATGAGTTTTGCCCGCAACATTAAGGCTTGTGCCATCACCGGTCTGCGTAAATCCAAGTACCGGTATTTCATCCGTATTTCTTCGCCGCCGTCGGTTTCATTTTCTATTAAAAAAGGAGGTAATTCCGCAGCATTTAATAAGGTCAACTCATTTACCTTAATTTCAATTTCGCCGGTTGGCATTTGGTCATTTTTACTGGAACGCTCTAATACCTCACCTTTAGCTTGAATTACAAATTCTCGCCCTAATTTATTCACCTGTTCATTTAGTGCTGCATCCATATCATCACTAAAAACCAATTGGGTTAAGCCGTAGCGGTCGCGCAAATCCACAAAAGTCATGCCACCCAATTCTCTAACACGTTGCACCCAACCGGCGAGGGTTACCATTTCTCCTTTATGGCTTAAGCGTAGTTCTCCATTGGTATGCGTTCTATACATTTATTCAAATTTTATGAGGCGCAAATATAATTATAAGATTATTAGAAATGCTATTTATTTTATTTACAGAGTTACTGTTGAACGTATTCGGATTAATCAATTAGACATTGCCAAATTACTGCTTGATTATGGGGCAAACCCAAACGATAAAAGAGGCTTGGGCGGGTGAGACTCCGCTTTCGGTGGCACGAGTTAAAAAGAATCAACAAGCTATTGAATTGATTGAGGCTTATATTAAAAAACAGTGTTGAAATTAAAAGGAGATACTGGATATTTTGTTCTACTTCACTTCACAAAATTCCAGCATGACGGCTTTTTTTAACGTCATACTGGAAAAATTTTTGGAGCTTGCGGAATAAATTTTATCCAGTATCCCCTTATGTTTTTCAATTAGGCTGTTTTAAATCATCTCAGTAAGGTTTGCTTTTTCGATAATTGCATCTAATTCTTCTTTGGTAGCATTTTTAAAACCTTGTTCTTTAATTAGTTGGTCAATATCCAGTTTTTCGTCAATTGAAACTGTAAAATTTGATAAGGTATCGTCTGTTAATTCAAAATCACTTTTTTCATCCATTAATTGCTCTAATTGATTAATTAGTTCCTCACTATCAGAATCTGTAATTTTTTGAATTAGCTTATATTTTCTGGCTTGCAATGTCATTGTAAAGAATTCTTTTAATTAAACAATCGTAAATTTAATCAATATTCTACTAACTTAATTTGTAGCCACAAAATATGACATTTCTTTGAGCAATGTCATATTTGAAAATTTTAAAGTTGAAAAGAATCAAATAGCTGTTAAATTGATTGAGGCTTATATTTGACGGCAGATTTAAGATTATTATCGAAGTGTTTAATGTTCTATAACATTAATATCTTCTGATTTTGAAATTGATTCTTTTCTGATAAAATAAGTAAATGAAAATATTGCTGATTTTGTTATACCTAACATAAGTAAACAATGTGAACTTAATTCTTTTTTAGTGATGTAATAGAAATCTCCTTTGTTATTTTTTGGTTTATCTAAAATGAAAAACAACTTATGTTCAATCGCATTTCTAACTTTTCTAAAATCTTTAAATGCCGATGTCTCTTTTACATTATCAAGATCTTTTGCGATGCTATACAATGTCATCAGATAAGGATTCATATTTATTAGTTCGTCATCAAATAAGTTTTCAATATCCCACATGTTTAAAAAAAATACTTTCTTTTGACTTTGATTTGTAGTTGCTTTTATTTCCTCATCCGAAGTGTTAGATATTTTCTCCTGATTTTGATTTAAAATAGCTTTATGATTTATGTTTAAAGCAGCTAAAACACCTAATCCGATTTTATCTAAAATTCGGTAACAATCACCAAAAGCAGTTTTTAAATACTCTCTCTTTAATTCTGACTCACCCAATTCTATATCTGATTTTAAATCAGATTCTGTTGTTTGGTCTAATGATTTAAAATAAGTCTTTCTTGCGTATTTAAAATTATTAATTAGCATTTTGAGCAAGTCTTCGTACTGCTCAACCCATTTTATCTTTGTATGAGGATGCCTTGTTACGATTTTTAGATTGTCTTTCAAAGACTGCTTGCAACTACAATAAAATTTATGCTCATTTAAAAATAAGTCTTTATTAGAACAAAATTGTTCATATTTGTTTGGATGTTGAGCATTTTTACTTCCAAGCTTAAATTTCTTTTTCTTTATATAAATCCTTTTTAAAATTGACTTAAAAGGTTCATTTTTAATAAATTCAGATTTAAAGGACTTGACTTCATTTTTTGCGGACGGTTTTTCTTTTTCTACATTAAAGTCTTTACTATATTTTTCTTTTAATCGTAAAACGGATCTTTTTTGCAACTTGTTATTCATAAATGGGACACTATCTTCACTTTTCAAAAATATTTCACAGTTGTCAAATAGTTTTTCAGTTAATTTTGTATTGTGATTAAGACAAGTATTGCTTTTTAATGAATCTAATAGTTGAGCATTCAGCCCTGCTAATAATGGTGATTTAAAGTTATTTTTATCAAGTGTATCTAAAATTTGAAACCCTTCAGAAAATCTTAGTAAAGTACTCAAAACACTTATCAACAAATATAAATATGAATATCTCTGCCCTTCATGCATTGATAGTTTTTTAGATAAGTCTTCTTTGTATATTTTTAGTAATGAATATTTTGCTTTTAACAACAATTTGATGTTTCCCTTGTAAAAAAGATTATTGAAGTAGGAAGCATCTTCATTTGAGAGTAATAAAATCCATTTTGCATAATTACTATTTGCATAAACATAATTAAGGGAGAACATCTCTTTGGGTTTGTGTTTTAAAATTACTGGATCGGTTTTCAAAATTTTAATGACTTTGTCTATTGAGTCTGGATTTTCATATTCAATTGCATAATTTATACTTGTACTTAGTATTAACATCAACAATTTAAATTCTAAACTTTCTTTATAATTACCATTCTTACACAAGACAGCTAAAAAGTTAATCTCATTTTTAACAAGCTCTTTATTCTCAATTGAAAAGTTATTTTCAATATTATCCAATTTTATTTTAATACTATTTTCAACTTTTTCTGGTTTTAATAGCTCTTTATTTATTAGGTACATATTCATTTATGCAAAATTAAACAGTATTCGTTTTCCTGACTATTATACTTATAAACAATCTTTTCTCCAAAACCGAATGAGTCCTTGAAAATGGCTTCTTGATGGTAACGATGCGGGTGTATCCACAAAGCAAAACTGCTCCGCTTCTAATAAAAATACATAAAAATCAGCTTTAGGGAATTCTTTTTATCCTTTATTTGTACTTTTTAGTATAAAAAGAATAATTTTGCAAAACAGAAGAACTAAAAGGGTTAATTTTTCTTCGAATGTAGAGAGCAATTCATCCTTAATTATTCAAAATATATAATGATTATATGGCAGAGGTATTAACCGATTTTGACAAAACAATCAACGAAATAACCCAAAGCGAATACAAATACGGTTTCACCACCGATATTGAAAACGACTTGGCACCAAAAGGCTTAAACGAAGATATTATTCGTTTAATTTCCGCAAAAAAAGAGGAGCCGGAGTGGTTGTTAGAATGGCGGTTAAAAGCCTACCGCCATTGGCAAACTATGGTAGAGCCGGAATGGGCTTTCGTCAAATACGATAAAATTGATTTTCAGGATATTCATTATTATGCCGCTCCGAAAGAAACGCCAAAATACAAATCCTTAGATGAGGTAGACCCGGAATTGTTGAAAACATTTGGCAAGTTGGGCATTTCTATTGAAGAACAAAAACGATTGACCGGAGTTGCTGTTGATATTGTGGTAGATAGCATTTCGGTAAAAACTACTTTTCAGGAAGAGCTGAAAAAGTTGGGTGTTATTTTTATGTCGTTTTCCGAAGCCGTGCAAGAACATCCTGAATTAGTAAAAAAATATATTGGCTCGGTAGTACCAATGACCGATAATTTTTATGCGGCGTTAAACTCGGCGGTGTTTACCGATGGTTCGTTTTGCTACATTCCAAAAGGGGTGCGTTGCCCGATGGAATTGAGTACTTATTTTAGAATTAATGCAGCCAACACCGGACAGTTTGAGCGTACTTTAATTGTTGCCGAAGACGATAGTTATGTGAGTTATTTGGAAGGTTGCACCGCTCCACAGCGTGATGAAAATCAATTGCATGCGGCAGTTGTAGAAATTATTGCTGCCGAAAATGCAGAGGTTAAATACAGCACCGTTCAAAATTGGTATCCCGGCGACCCGCAGACGGGCAAAGGGGGCATTTATAATTTTGTAACCAAGCGGGGTATTTGCAAAGGCGACAATTCAAAAATTAGTTGGACGCAGGTGGAAACCGGCTCGGCAGTTACCTGGAAATATCCGTCGGTCATTTTAAAAGGCGACAATAGTATTGGCGAATTTTACTCAGTTGCGGTAACCAATCATCACCAACAGGCAGACACTGGAACCAAAATGTTACATATCGGAAAAAACACCAAGAGTCGAATAATTAGCAAAGGTATTTCTGCCGGCGTTAGCGATAATAGTTACAGGGGATTGGTAAAAGTGGCTAAGAATGCCGATAAGGCATATAATTTTAGTCAATGCGATTCGCTGTTGATTGGCGATAAATGTGGGGCGCATACTTTCCCCTATATTGAGTCGGCTCGCAGCGATGCACAGGTTGAACACGAAGCCACCACCTCCAAAATTGGAGAAGATATTTTGTTTTATTGTAACCAACGCGGTTTGGATGTTGAAAAGGCGACCGAGTTAATTGTCAACGGTTTCGCCAAAGAAGTTTTGAATGAATTACCAATGGAGTTTGCGGTGGAGGCACAGAAATTGTTGGCGATTAGTTTGGAGGGGAGTGTTGGATAGCATTTAAATTTTTATTCATTACCACATATAGATATAAAATATTGGCATGAAAAATAAACTGATATTAATTGTTGAAGGAAAAAGTGACAAGATAATTATTGAGTCAATATTCAAGGCTGTCGGTTTAAGCGACAAATTTGTTTCCGTATTAATATCTGAGGGAAAACACAATATGAAGGACTATTTATCTAATATCCCTGCAAGCAATAATACTATTGTAGGAATATTAATGGATTTGGACATTATAAATTTGCCTGATGCGAAAAATTATATTGAGACAAAGCAAGAAGAATATGGTGACGTTGAAGTCTTTTTTGCAGTACCTGAAATTGAAGCCTGGCTTTTTGCTGATGATGAACTTGCCATTAAGAATGGAAAAAGCAAGAGTGCTCAAATAATTTTAGAAAGACTGCCTTTGCCAGACGAAATACCACACCCAAAACAAAGCGCTTATAATTTGCTCAAAAATTACAAATCACCTCATTTTTTAGAAAATATAAATATTTCGAAAGCTACTGCTCGTTCATCGTCTTTATATAATTTTCTATCAAGAGTAGGTGAAATTTTAAAGACATCCATTAAAGAATTAGAAACGCCAATTTCAAAAAATTTGGATAGAAGAGTTTTTATAAATCTTTTAAATGAGCATATTCCAAGCAATAAAATTATTTTTAAAGCAAGTGATGGAAGTACTTACAGAGTTATTGATATGATTAAACATATCAAAAATGAAACAGAAGTGGGTAAAGAATATACGAGTGATTTGCTTAGAATAGCAAGAGATTTATTGATTCGGAAAGCAAACGCTCCTGCATAATGAAAATTGGATTTGTAACAAATTATGACCTTTCAACCAAATCAAATTTCAACATTGTTAGCGAGTGTTTACCAAATGATTCATTTAATATGATGTCTATGGATGCGACCAGAAAAAATTTAATAGATAACTTGAGCAGAAGGCCACAAGATGATGTTTTTATTTTTACGCACGGTAGCGATAATTGCTTTTATGACAATGATGATAAAATAGCTTATTCTGATAAGGATGCTTATTTAAATAAAAGAATTGTTTTTGTTTATGCTTGTTATACTGCAAATTTGTTAGGAAAAGTTACAGCCAATTCGGGTTCAATTTATTGGGGTTACACCGGCAGATTAGCTGCTCTTGAAGATGCTGATGAATCAAAACATATTTTTATAAACATTGTCTCGGACATTTTGGATAATTTTACGCTACTAAAGAATAAAAAGGAGATAATTAAGTATTTAGATAAATTGAAATTAAAGTGTGAATCGGGGCAATATGAATTGGATAAAATTGCGGAAAACAATCCTGATTTTGATGTAATGGAGGGATACAAAGCATTGATGCATATTTGGAGTAGGCTTCGAATCTATTACAAATCAGAGAACACAAAATTATTTCATAGCGAAGCCGAAGTAAATGATTTATTTGAGTAATGATTATAGTTAATAATTTAGAAATAAAAAATTGTTATTATATTAAGATAAAATTTGAAGATGGTTTTGAAGCAGAAGTAAATTTAAAACCATTTTTAGGAAAAGGTATTGCTAAAAAATTATTAGAAGAAGAAAAATTTAGAACATTACACATTGAAGCAGGTGGAGGTTTGGCTTGGGAAAATGGATATGATATTTGTCCCAATTATTTGAGAACGTTGGTTGAAAAAAAAGTTGAGTCTAAGGTTGCTTAAATAAAAAGCATCTAACAAAAACAAAAAATGAAATTTGCAGACGTAAAAAACGATGTAGCTTTTCGTAAAATATTTGGCAACGAAAAGAAAACGGTGATCATCATTTCGTTTTTAAATGCGGTATTGAAGTTAGCGGGCGACCGTATAATTACAGAAGTGTCTATTGTCAATCCATATCAAATGCCAAGAATTGCAGGAGAAAAAGCTACGATTATTGATGTAAGAGCAAAAGATGTAAAAGGCAGACAGTTTATAATAGAAATGCAGGTAGCCGATGTAGATGGTTTTGACAAACGGGTTCAATATTATACCTGTCGGGAATACTCCATGCAAATTAACAAAGGTGACAAATATAAACTGCTAAAACCAACTTACTTTATTGGTATTTTAGATTTTAATTTCTTTGAAGGGGCGCACTATCTATCGCATCATATAATAGTTAATGATGAAACGCACGAACACAAATTAAAAGACATTCAATTTACTTTTATTGAATTGAAGAAATTTCATATAAAAGAAAACGAATTAAAAACACTCAAAGAAAAATGGATTTATTTTATTAAAAATGCTGAAAATTTAGATGTAATTCCCGGGCATGTAGATGATGACGGACTAAAAGAAGCCTATAAAGATGCCGATTTGCACAATTGGGATAAAGAGGAATGGAAAGATTATGATAATGCTTCCATTGCCGAACAAGATGCGATTGGCAGAATAACAATAGCAGAAAAGAAAGCAGAGAAGAAAGGTTTAATTAAGGGAGAGAAAAAAGGCTTAATTAAGGGAGAAAAGAAAGGAGAAAGGAAAAATCAATTTGCAGTAATAAAGCAATGCCTTAAAGAAAACATGGAAATAGAAATGATAGCAAGAATCGTTAATTTGCCTATTGAAGAAGTTGAAAAGATTATTTTAAAAATACAAAACGATATATAAAAATAAACCAAATGGGATATGCAGAAATATTAGAAGCCGTTAAACAGTTGCCGGATGAGCAGTTTCATTTATTAAAAAGTGAAATTGATAAAAATTCGAATCAACGGAAGGATACCAAACTTAAAAAGAAGAGGATAGAAAAATTGTTGCTAAATGGACCAGTAATGTCAGATGACGATTATGCAGAATTTTTAAAAGAGAAATAGACTAATTGGTGTTCCTGATATTTTAATAGCAGCAACAGCAATGGCTAACAATTTGGAATTAGCCACCAATAACTTAGAACATTTTGGCAGAGTTTACGGCTTAAGACTACATTATTTTGAACAAAACAAATAAATAATATACATACGTGTTAAAAATAGAAAATTTAAAAGCGCAGGTTGAAGAATCGGGTTTAGAGATTCTGAAAGGAATTAATTTAGAAATTAATGCAGGCGAAGTGCATGCCATTATGGGACCAAATGGCTCGGGCAAATCAACTCTTGCATCGGTTTTATCTGGAAAGGAAACATATGAGGTTACCGGTGGAACGGTTAACTTAAACGGCGAAGATTTGTTAGACCTCGACCCGGAAGAAAGAGCTTGGGCAGGTTTGTTTCTCGCTTTTCAATATCCGGTAGAAATTCCTGGAGTGAGCATTGCCAATTTTATCAGAACAGCAATAAATGCCAAACGCGAAAATGCCGGTTTAGAACTAATGAATGCTAAAGACTTCTTACTAAAAATAAGAGAGAAAGCGGCTATGTTAGAAATTGACCCTAAATTTATGCAACGGGCAGTCAACGAAGGCTTTTCGGGCGGTGAAAAAAAACGGAACGAAATTTTACAAATGGCGATGTTAGAGCCTAAGTTTTCGATATTAGATGAAACAGATTCTGGTTTAGATATTGATGCTTTAAAAGTGGTTGCTAACGGCGTTAACAAACTGAAATCGGCTGAAAATGCTACTTTAATTATTACACATTATCAGCGTCTGTTAGATTATATCGTACCTGATTTTGTACACATCTTATACAATGGAAGAATAGTAAAATCGGGCGGCAAAGAGTTGGCATTAGAGTTAGAAGAAAAAGGCTACGATTGGATAAAAGAAGAAGTGCCGGCGGCATCTCATTAATTAAATGTAGAAAAATTGATAATGACAGTGCAACATAATTTAAAAGAACAGTTGGTAAACGATTTCAACAACTACGAAGCGGGTTTAAACGGTGATGCAAAAAGTGAATTGCATCGCATACGAAAAAACGCAATTGATAGTTTTGCCCAAAAAGGTTTCCCTACTACTCAATTAGAAGATTGGAAGTATACCAATTTAAATAGCCTTGCAAAAAAATCGTTTCAGTCTAACTTTACAACCAACAAACAACCAACATCAATTGATATATCTAAATTTTTAATTCCTGATTTAAAAGCCAATATGCTGGTTTTTGAAAATGGATGGTATCGGGAAGATTTATCAACCATAATTGATGAAGCCGAAGGTTTGGTGATTGGCAATTTGTCGAAAGCATTTAAATATGCACCGCAATTGATTAGCGACCACTTCACAAAATACGCCGACCATACCAACGAAGCGATGGTGGCTTTAAATACCGGTTTGGCACAAGATGGTTTGTTTGTACACATTCCTGATAAACATGTTTTAGCTCATCCGGTTTATGTTTTACAAATCGCAAATACCGAAAAGGGGGCAACCATTGCTTCGCCACGCAGTTTAATTATAGGCGGCGAAAACAGTCAGGCAAAAGTGTTGCAACATTTCGTTTCTTTAAATGAAACAGCAGAATCTTTCAGCAATTCGGTGATTGAAATATATGCAGGCACTTCGTCAAGAATTGATCATTTTATAGTACAAGATGAAGCAGCCACCGCAACCAATCTTACCGAAACACAAACTTATTTATCAAAGCAAAGTCATATTCATTGTCATAACTATTCGTTAGAAGGTGGTTTAATTCGCAACAAAACCAATATGGTAATTGCCGATGAACACAGCGAGGCGCATATGTATGGTGCTTACGTTTTAAATGAAAATCAGCATGCCGACAACCGTTCTTTGGTTGACCATAGTTCGGCAAATGCTTTTAGTCAAGAGTTGTACAAAGGGGTTTTAGGCGGAAAATCGAAAGGTGTTTTCAATGGCAGAATTATGGTTAGGCGCGATGCTCAAAAGACCAACGCCTATCAAACCAACCGCAATATTTTAGTTAGCGATGATGCCCAAATTTTTACCAAACCGCAGTTAGAAATTTTTGCCGATGATGTACGTTGTTCACACGGTTGTACCATCGGGCAGTTAGATGAGGAGGCGATTTTCTACCTACGTTCAAGAGGATTGAGTTTAAAGCAAGCCAAAACTTATCTGCTAAAAGCTTTTGTTGGAGAAGTAGTTTTGAAAGTTGGTATTGAACCGTTGAAAGATTATTTAATTGAAAAGATTGATGAAAAGATTAAAGGGATGATGGTATAGAATTAAAAATAGATAACTTGACAAAAACCGAATACATATCGACTATAAAAGCATATAAAACTCATAGTGATTTAGTTAATCTATGGAGTGGCATTCTTGAAAAAGAAACGCCCGGTTGGCAGCCTGGTATTGCTTTCGAGTATTTTGTTTTAAGGGCTTTCGAAATAGAAGGTGCATATGTGGATTATCCTTATGATGTGGACCTATTTGGTGAAAATGTAGAGCAAATTGATGGGGCGGTTCATATTCAAAATATAGGATTAACGGTTATCGTTGAATGTAAAAATTACTCTAATAAAGGTGTAAATGTAAATGTTGAACCTTTGGCTAAATTAAGAAATCAGCTTTTAAGAAGACCTCCATCGTGTATTGGTTGTGTATTTAGCACCTCTGGTTTTACTAAGCCTGCGGCTACATTAGCTCATTTTTCATTACCACAATCAATTATTTTATGGCAAAGAGAAGATATTATATATTGTTTGGAAAATGAATGTTTTGTTGAAGGACTGGAAAAGAAAATTAAATTTAGCTCAACACACGGGCATCCAAATCTTAATTTAACGAAATCTAATAAATATGAATAATTCAAAATTTCACGTATTTACAGAAGAAAAAGTGAATGCCTCTTTAATAAAAGCTCTAATAGATGGGCTACCAAATCACGAAGATTTCAGACTATTATCGGCTTATAGTTTTTCCTCTTTGCTCTCAAAGGCAGGTACTTATTTAATTACAGAAGATGACATTATGGTCATTGTAATTTCTGATGCAGATTCGAATGATGAATATAAAATAAATGATCATGAAGTATACATTAAAGATATTTTAAGATATAGAGTGTATAAAGACCGTTTGAAAATTATTATACCTAAACCAGAAATTGAAGTTGTTTTTTTTAATGATAAAGTATTTTATGAAGATCAATTCAATATGAAAATCTCTGACAACCAATGGAAACAAATGCAACAAGCTCCGAAGCAATATCTTCATTTTTTATTGGATAAAGACCAAATTGATTATGCAAAAGATTTATTAGCCATAGAAGAATGGAAACAGCAATTACTCAATTCTGAAATTCGTAAAGAAATAGAGGCATTTTATAATCAGGTCATGTTATTAAATTCTAATTAACTCAAATGGTCAAAGCAGCATCAAATAAAATAACAAAAATCAAACAACAATTCCCCATACTTCAGCAAGAAGTAAATGGAAAGCCATTGGTATATTTAGATAATGCGGCAACTTCTCAAAAGCCACAAAGTGTAATTGATGCTATTACCAATTATTATACAAAATACAATAGTAACATTCACAGAGGAGCTCATTATTTGGCAGAACAAGCGACGATTGAATATGAAAATGCACGAACTAAAGCCAAAGAGTTTATCAATGCCGAATCAGATATGTTAGTAAACTTTACAAAGGGAACAACCGAAGGTATCAATTTAGTCGCTCAAAGCTTTGGCAATACTTTTTTAGAAGAAGGTGATGAAATTTTGTTATCCGCTATGGCACATCATAGCAACTTAGTACCTTGGCAAATAATTGCAGAACAGAAAAAATGTAACATCAAATATATTCCTGTTTTAGAAGATGGCACTTTAGATATGGATGCCTTTCATCTTTTATTAAACAAAAAAACTAAAGTGGTTAGCCTTGGTTATATTTCTAATGCGCTTGGAACAATCAACCCGGTGGAGGAAATAATTGAGGCTTCACACACATTCGGTGCGGCTGTTTTATTAGATGCTGCTCAAGCAGCTCCCCACTTAAAAATTGATGTCCAAAAATTGGATGTTGATTTCTTAGCTTTTTCTGGTCATAAAATGTACGGACCAACCGGTATTGGTATTTTGTATGGAAAGGAAAAGTGGTTAACTGAAATGCAACCTTATCAAGGTGGTGGCGAAATGATAAAAGAGGTAACTTTAAAAGGAACTACTTATAATGAATTACCCTTTAAATTTGAAGCCGGCACACCCAATATTTGCGGTGGCATTGCACTTGGAGCAGCTATAGATTTTATGAATGAAGTCGGTCACGATTTTATTCAAAAGCAAGAAAATGAAGTGTTGGCTTACGGCACCGAAGCCTTATCTAATATAAAAAATTTACACATTAAAGGACAAGCAAAAAATAAAGCAGGCGTTTTATCTTTTATAATAAAAGATATTCACCCGTACGATATTGGTGTTTTGTTAGATAAGATGGGCATTGCGATTAGAACCGGGCATCATTGTTGTCAGCCTTTAATGGATGCTTGGGAAATTCCGGGAACTGCAAGAGCATCTTTGGCGGTTTACAATACCAAAGAAGATATTGACCGGTTAGTAGAAGGCATTGAAAAAGCAAAAATAATGCTACAATAAAATAAGAATAATTTGAATACGATAGCAGACATACAAAAACAAATTGTTGAAGATTTTGCCTTATTTGAAGGGGATGCAATGGGTCAGTATGAATACATTATTGACTTGGGTAAAGAGTTGCCTTCGTTGGATGAACAATATAAAACCGATGATAATATTGTTAAAGGATGTCAGTCAACGGTTTGGTTACACGCTTTTGAAGAAGATGGAAAGGTTCGATTTTTTGCAGATAGCAACACAGTAATTACTAAGGGTATTATCGCCTTGTTGGTAAACATTTTGGATAATCAAACACCAACTAATATAAAAGATGCTGAATTAACGTTTATTGATAATATCAACTTACGTTCGCATTTAAGCTCACAACGAAGCAATGGTTTAAATGCAATGATTAAGCAAATGAAATTGTATGCTTTAGGTTTTGAAAGCAAAATAAATGAAAATGAAAATGCTATGAAAAATGAAATAAAAGAGACTGTAAAAGTGGAAGAATTAACAGCAAATGAAATTAAAGGAAATGGAAATTCTGTTGTGTCAGATGTTTCGGATGTTTCAGATATTGATGACAAAATTGTCGTTAAAGAAACAGTTGGCGATGAAATGAAATCACCCGCACAGATTGAAATGATGGTGACTGAAAAAATTAAGGAAGTATTTGACCCGGAGATTCCTGTAAATATATATGAGTTGGGTTTAATATATGAAATTCAGGTTTATCCACCCCTAAATAATGTGTTTGTAAAGATGACGGTGACTGCGCCAAATTGTCCGGTGGCAGATAGTTTACCAATTGAAGTTAGGGATAAGGTGAAAGAATTAAATGAAGTTGGTGAGGTTGATGTAGAGCTAACTTTCGACCCACCTTGGGATAAAGAAATGATGAGTGAAGAGGCTAAATTAGAGTTAGGTTTTTTCTAAAATAAAAATAGGTAGAGTTTTTTATAGATGATACAATGATAATTGCCAATCCAATATATGATGTAGTGTTTAAGCGTTTGATGGAAAACGAACGCGTGGCTAAGTTTTTTATTGGAACTATGTTAACTGAAGATGTAATCTCGGTGCAATTAAAACCACAAGAATTTACCTATGATAAAGAAGCTGTGCCCGTTGCCATTTTTCGACTTAATTTTATTGCTATTATCAAAACTGAAACCGGCGAACACAAAAAGGTTTTAATTGAAATTCAAAAAGCCAAAAACGAAATGGATTTGATGCGTTTCAGAAACTATTTGGCTGAACAATATAAAAAACAAGATGTAGTTGATGATGTTCAAGTAACCTTACCTATCACAACTATTTATATTTTAGGTTTCAATTTAAAAAATATTAAAAGTGCTTGTGTTAAAGTTGAAAGGCAATATCACGACTTAATAAATAATACCACTATTAACCATAAAAATGAATTTATTGAAAACTTAACACACGATAGTTTTGTGGTTCAGGTAGAGCGAATTACCGGTAAATATAAATCAAGATTAGATAAATTATTGAGTGTTTTTGAACAACGTAATTTTATTGATGATAAGGGTGTAATTAAAGAATTTAACCATCAAGCCGATGTTGAAGAACTAAAAATTATGACTGATATACTGCATCACGTAGGTGCAAGTGCAGAAGAAAGAAAAGAAATAGAAGCTGAACGGGAAGCTTGGAGAACCTATTTTGAAATGTTTGAAAAGCAACATGCGGAGCTAAAGCAAAAAAATGAATTGATTATAATAAAGAATAAAGCACTTGATGAAAAAGATAGAGCAATAGAAGAAATGAGAAAAGAAATTGAAGCTTTAAAGAAAAACAATCAATAAAATTGTCAAAATAGCAACACCTTAAAAAGACAATAATATTAAAAAAATATAAATAAAATTAAAAATATGAAATATGTATTTTCAGCAGTATTGGTTTTAATGATATTTTCGTTAAGCAACTGCAACTCTCCAATTGAGTGGAATGAAGAATCAACTGCTCAATTTAAAAAACAATGTTTAGGTCAGTTAGCAGAAAAATTTAAAGCCGAAGACCCGGATGCTTTCTGTGATTGTTTTGTAAATAAAATGAAAGAAGAAGAATTAGGGATGATGGATATGATTAAAAAAGGTGGACAATTAGTAAAAGATTGTGGTGCCAAAATTCCAGGAGAAGAGTAGTATTATGGCAAGGTCATTCGCTCGCAATAATTAAAATATGAAAATTAGCGCACAAGAAGAATACGGTTTACGCATTTTGTTACGCATTGCCAAAAATGCAGATGGAGATGGTTTAACCATCAACGAGATTAGTGCATTGGAAAACATGAGTACCGCCAACACGGCTAAAATTCTACGCATTTTGCGTATGGAAAATTTTGTGGATAGTACACGTGGCAATACGGGTGGATATGCTTTAGCCAAACCGGCAACTGAAATTAAATTGGGTGCGGTATTGAAAAGCTTAGGTGGCAATATTTACGACGAACAATTTTGCGATAACTTTAAAGGCGTAGGTAAGTTGTGCAACAATTCTATTGATTGTACTATCCGCTCATTGTGGCAGTTGATTCAATTGTCGGTAGATAAAGTGGTAGCTCCAATG